>DATDOJ010000301.1:0-5609 GCA_035293345.1 Bacteroidia bacterium | reverse complement strand
CCATTAGATGTTGAAGTTTAATTTCATCTAATACGCACCTGTTTACTTTTATCAATCACTTGTTGCCAACGTGTTTTCAACAACAAAATGTGTCATAACTCGCGTTCTTAGGTTGACGCCTATGCGATAGCTATCGGGACGGTTTTATTTTACCATCGTGCCAAAATGACTAAGAAATTCCTCTGGCAGAATTGTTGAACATGAGGGTATCCCGAAAATTATTTTAAAAGCAAATGAATTCAAACAAAATAAATACTGAAAAGAACGATGAAGAAAACGTTCAGGATGAAAACACACCAGAAATTGAGCCGCAGGAAATTCCCTCTCATGAGGATGCGGAAAAAAATCCAGTTGCCGGATTGGAAGAAGACCTTGCCATGACAAAAGATAAATTGCTACGCCTGTATTCTGAATTTGACAACTATAAAAAGAGAACGCTTCGTGAGAAGATTGAGTTTTCCAGGATGGCAAGTGCCGACACAATTCTTTCCATGCTTCCCATGCTCGATGATTTTGAACGAGCCATAAAATCAATGATGGAAACAAAGCAGGATGCGGGTATGATTGAAGGCGTCAATCTCATTTACACAAAAATGAAATCTACGCTTGAACAAAAAGGATTGAAGGAAATGAAAAGCACCGGAGAAGATTTTAACGCTGACTTACACGATGCACTTTCCAATGTTGAAGTTGAGGATAAAAAAATGAAAGGAAAAGTGGTGGAAGAAATTCAGAAAGGATATTACCTGAACGGAGTGGTGATTCGTCACGCTAAAGTTATAGTAGGAAACTAAAAAGTAATTTGAAAATTTGAAAATGAGATGATTTGAAAATTAAAAAAATCTGTTTCCATTTTCAAATTCTCAAATTTTCAAATTAGCTAATTGAATAAGATGTCCAAGAGAGATTATTACGAAGTGCTCGGTGTTCAGCGCAGCGCCACGGAAGCCGAAATAAAAAAGGCATACCGGCAGATGGCATTGAAATATCATCCTGACAAAAACCCGGGTAACAAAGAGGCGGAAGAAAAATTCAAGGAGGCAGCATCGGCTTATGAAGTTTTAAGCGACAAGGAAAAGCGCCAGCGCTACGATCAGTATGGTCACCAGGGCGTTGGCAGCGGTGCAGGCAATGGCGGATATGGAAACATGAACATGGATGACATCTTCCAGAATTTCGGTGACATATTTGGCGGACACAATCCTTTTGAAAGTTTTTTTGGCGGAGGACAGCGTGGCGGAAAGCGCTACGTGCATCGCGGAAGCAACCTTCGCATTAAAGTGAAACTGACGCTCGAAGAAATTGCGCATGGCGTTGAGAAAAAAATTAAAGTAAATAAGTTAATCAACTGCGGAACCTGTCATGGAAGCGGGGCGCAGAATTCTTCTTCGTTCCAGACATGTCCAACCTGTAAAGGCACTGGGCAAATCCGGAGAGTCACCAACACAATTCTCGGACAGATGCAGACAACTTCAACCTGTCAGCAGTGCAGTGGCGAAGGACAGGTGATTACTGCGAAATGCAAAACATGCGCAGGACAAGGTGTGATGCATGGCGAGGAAGTTATCAGCATAAATATTCCTGGAGGCGTGGGAGAAGGAATGCAGCTAACCATGAGCGGAAAAGGAAATGCCGGTGAGCGTGGCGGAATTCCCGGTGACCTGGTGATTGCCATCGAAGAAACGGAACACGAACACCTCACACGTGACGGAAATAATTTGCTTTATGATTTGCACATCAACTTTGCCGATGCTGCGCTGGGGACTTCCGCTGATATTCCAACCCTCGAAGGAAAGGCACGGATTAAAATTGATGCAGGAACTCATGGCGGAAAAGTTCTTCGCCTCAAAGGGAAAGGACTTCCCGATGTGAACAGCCACAGGCGCGGAGACATGCTTGTGAACGTTGATGTGTGGACTCCGCAGGAACTTTCGGCTGAAGAAAAAAATCTGCTTGAGAAACTTCGCTCTTCTCCAAACTTCAAACCTAATCCCAAGAAAGGCGAGAAGGGTTTTTTTGAGAGGATGAAAGAATATTTTCACTGAATCTAATTATTGATTTGTTGATTTATTGAGTTATTGATTTACTCCACCAATCAACAAATCGATAAATCAACAACTCAATAAATGATTTTTATTCGCCTCCTCAGATTTCTCTACGGCATCCTTGCGGCAATATGTTTTTCTGTTTCGCTGCTTATCGTTGTCCCCTGTTTCTTTTTTGTATTTTCATTTTATCCCGATGAAAAAGCACCGCACATTGCTCATAGGAATATTTCCCGCAGATGGGCGAAACTGTTTTACATTCTTTTATTCATCCGTGTAAAAATTAAAGGAGAAGAATTTATTGACGGAAAAAAAATGTACGTCTTTGTCGCCAATCACGTTTCGCAACTCGATGTTCCCGCTTACGCCATTGCCTGCAAAAACACAATCCGCTTTCTTGCCAAGGCAGAACTCACACGGATACCACTGATGGGTTACATCATCCGCAAACTTTATCTGAGCGTTGACCGCTCCGACAAAGAAGCGAGATACAAGAGCATGCAAAACATGCGCAAGTCGCTGGAAGAAGGAATTTCTGTTTTCATCTGCCCGGAAGGAACGCGCAACAGGACGAGCGAGCCGCTGCTCGATTTCAAAGATGGCGCTTTCCGCCTTGCCATTGAAGCGCAGGTGCCGCTGGCTGTGCTCACCGTTATTGATTCGCAAAAACTTCTTTCACCGCTGCGACCTGTTGAACTCGCCCCGGGAACCATTCACGCCATCTGGGACAAACCGATTGACACCACCGGAATGACCGAAGCCGACCTGCCTGCGCTGAAAGAAAAAGCGCGCGCGCTGATGCTGGCACACTTAAAAAGGCAATAAGCATCCCGAAGTTTCGGGAGGCAATTGGCAATAGCCAAAGTATTTTGTTGTAATGGTTTTTTTCTATAATATTGCATTCGGATTTGCTTCTCGTATAGAATCCGTCAGATGAAATCAAAAATTCTCTTCACGTTATTTTTCTCAGCACTAATTTCTTTGCAAAATGTTTTGGCGCAAACGTATTGCATGCCGCCATCAGGGAACCAGACAATCACTTCAAGCACAGGAAACTTTTATGACTCCGGCTGTGCAGGACTTAATTATTCTAATAATGAAAATGGAACTATGACTATTTGCCCCACGGCAACTGCTTGTGTGACATCGCTTACCTTTAGTTCCATGGCGTTGGCTGATGCAACAGATATTTTAAGAATATACAGCGGAATTGGAACTGGCAATCCACTGCTTCAAACGTTTCAGGGACCGGTCAATACAACATCATTCTCATTATTGATTGTGTCGCAGGATGCTTCCGGGTGTTTAACGGCATTGTTTCAATCCGGCAGTTCAGGAGTTACAGCAGGATGGGTGGCAACCATCGGCTGTAATATACCAACTGCTTTAAATGAAATCTACACTGCTAATCTTTCCGGCTCATATATTGCTGCCGACTTAGCCGGAAATAATTTCCTCAACATCAATCTTTCTTCTCCTTCTTCTTTCACCACAACTATTTTTTCTGTTGACGGAAAAAAAGTTTCGGAGAAAAATTATTCTCTCGCTGGCGGGCAGCACAAAATATTTTTGCAAACAGAAAACCTGCCGCAGGGAATTTATTTCTGCAGAGTGGAGGGAGAGAATGTGAACAAGGCATTTAAATTCATCAAACAATAAATGAAAAGAACAGAAAAGGAAGCGTTGGAATTTGCACGCAGCAGCGCCCGGAGCGGGGCACCGGCTGATGCCAAAAACCCGCTGACTGGCGCAGGCGAATCATTCCCTGTTGCCAGTCAGCCATTTTCCGGCACCGGAAAGTCGTCCACTGGAGCCAGAGAATCATTTTCCGGCACCGGAAAGTCGTCCACTGGAGCCAGAGAGTCATTTTCCGGCACCGGAAAGTCGTCCACTGGCGCCAGAGAGTCATTTTCCGGCACCGGAAAGTCGTCCACTGGAGCCAGAGAATCATTTTCTGGCCTCAAAACAGCAAAATCATACAAATTTTAACCTATTTAATATTAACCCTTAAAAATCAAAACCATGACCCAAAAAAGAGATTTTATTTCCGGAGAACAGGGAGTCCGCAAAACCAACGGCAAGAAGTTTATTGACGAACTGGCTATTGACGGAGGCAATTTCGGGCTCACTCCCCTCGAAATTGGTGATGCCACAGCCAAGTACAGCACCTTTGATACAGAATTTGGCAACAGCGTGGTGACCAATGCCGCGGCACAGGCGCAGACACAAACCACCGACACGGCAGACGCTGCCTTCGAGGCAATCATGCGGAAGCTGGCAGGCAAAATGAAGAAAAGCGATAATTATAATGCCACCGTTGGCGAGCGTTATAAAATAATCGGGGATGAAATCAGCATTGACATTGCCACGGCAGCGCCCGTGCTTAAGCTTAGAAAAGTCCCTTCGGGCTGGGAAATCAGTTTTAACCTGCTGGGGTTTTTTACGGGTGCAAAAATTTACCGCAAGCGCCCGGGCGATGCGGAGTTCAGCTACAAGGCCACCGATTTGAGTTCGCCCTATATTGACACCGACCCGCAGGTGAACGGCACACAGTACATCGCCTATTTTCTGCGTGGCGATGTGGCCGTGGGGCAGGCAAGCCAGGTGGCTACGGTGCAGGTATAAACAAACTTAATCTTAATCCTAATCCAAGTTGCCAGTTCAGCACTTTTGATATTGAAGTACAAAAGGTAATTAAGTTAAATAAGTTAATTGAGGTAATTAAGAAAAAACAAAATCTACTGCAATACAAACAACTTAATTACCTTAATACACTTAATCAACTAGCAACTTGGGTTAATCCTAATCCTAGTTTGAAAATTATTGGATTAGGATTAGGATTAGGAGAATAGATAAGGATGAAAAAAGTTTTACTGGGATTTATTTTGTGCGCGAGCTTGGGCGCGCAGGGGCAGAGTTCGGTGTATCATCCGTTTCCGGACAGCAATGCAATTTGGATGGAAACGGTTTGGTGGATGTTTCCTTCCAATCCTCCTCAGTGTGGTCAAAGGGATTATGTTCTCTTTATCAGTGGAGATACCATCATTGGGAGTTATAGTTATAAAAAAATATTGTCATCAGGATATTCTCATATGTGTCCATTCGGACCGGGAGTGAATTATTATTCCAACAGATATGTAGGAGCGTTCAGGCAGGATACTTCATTGAAGCAAGTATTTTATGTTCCGGAAAATTCTTCAATTGAAAATTTGCTTTATGATTTTAATTTGAATGTGGGAGATACGCTGCCTGTTACATATAATAGTTTTTTCCCAAATGTTTATGTAACATCTATTGATTCCATCTTAACAGGAAGTGATTACAGGAAGCTATATTGGTTAAGCATAGAACGTGGATGGGGCGAATATGCTTTTTTAATTGAAGGCATTGGTTCTTCTTATGGTTTGCTAAATCGATTTGAACCTTGGTTTGAAAGCGGTTCTTATTTGCGTTGCTTTACTCTCGAACAGCAAACGATTTATCAGGATTCGAATTTTACCTGCAACCTTGATGTGAGTATTGCTGAAACTTCTGAAAATATTTCGTCAGTTATTATTTTCCCCA
>DATDOJ010000300.1:0-2906 GCA_035293345.1 Bacteroidia bacterium | reverse complement strand
CCATTAGATGTTGAAGTTTAATTTCATCTAATACGCACCTGTTTACTTTTATCAATCACTTGTTGCCAACGTGTTTTCAACAACAAAATGTGTCATAACTCGCGTTCTTAGGTTGACGCCTATGCGATAGCTATCGGGACGTATTTCGATGGAATATTTCAGATAATTTCTTCCTCGCGGCATGAATCCCAACTAATTCCTATATTCGCACCCCAATCATAATACCCTGTTCGTAATACATAATACTTCTTATCCCATGCGCTTGACACAAGACATCAAAAAAGACATTATCAAAAAGCACGGCAAAACGGAAAAAGACACCGGTTCGCCCGAAACGCAGGTTGCGCTGTTCACCGAAAAAATAAATTATCTCACAGCACACCTTCAGACCACACCGAAAGATGTTGCCACACAGCGTTCGCTCATTAACCTTGTCGGCAAAAGACGGAGCTTGCTTAACTATCTCCAGAAAAAAGATATTGCGCGCTACCGCAAAATCCTGACCGACCTGAACATTCGGAAATAGTTCTTACTAAATTTTAAACGTACAACGGGCGAGGCAAAAAATGTAAAGGCAATCTTCTCATTGCCTTTTTTTATTTCCCAGCTCTAAAATCAAAACCTGTAAGGACGATTCATGAATCGTCCCTACGCAAAAAAAAATCAATGACACCAAAAGGATTTACCCACACATTTGACTTCGGTGACGGACGCACCCTCACCATGGAAACAGGACGGCTTGCTAAACAAGCTGACGGCTCTGTCATCGTTCGCATGGGCGACTGCATGTTGCTCGCCACCGTTGTTTCTTCACCCGAACCGAAAGAAGGAACGGATTATTTACCGCTTAGTGTTGACTACCAGGAAAAGTATGCGGCAGCCGGACGTTTCCCCGGAGGATTTTTCAAACGCGAAGCGCGCCCATCGGAATATGAAATTCTTATCAGCCGTTTGATTGACCGTGCGCTTCGCCCCATGTTTCCTGAAGATTATCATGCTGACATTCAGGTGATGGTCACTCTTATTTCAGCAGACAAAAATATTGCGCCCGATGCGCTTGCAGGGCTTGCCGCTTCTGCTGCCATTATGGTTTCTGATATTCCATTCAACGGACCGATTTCGGAAGTTCGTGTTGCGCGCATAGATGGAAAACTGATTATCAATCCTCCGTTTCCTGATATTGAAAAAGCAGACATCAACCTGATTGTTGCCGGCACGATAGATAACATCATTATGGTGGAAGGAGAAATGAAAGAAGTTTCGGAAGCGGATATGGTGGAAGCATTGAAGTTTGGTTCGGAAGCAGTGAAGAAACAGTGCCAGGCGCAGATTGAATTCCGCGAGATGGCTGGCAATAATCCGAAGCGCGAATACAACCACGAAGACAATGACGAGCAACTGAAAAATGCGCTGAGCGATTTTGCATTTGAAAAAATTGCTGACGTTGCGCGCTCGGGAAATCCGGTGAAAGCAGAACGTCATGAAGCGATAAAAAAAATAAAAGAAGATTTTCTTGCAACGCTCACGGAAGAAGAGCAGGAAGAAAAAGCAGGAATGCTGAAACGATATTTTCATGATGTGGAAAGCGATGCGATGCGGAGCGTAATCCTGAAAACGAAAAAGCGTCTGGACGGAAGAGGTCTCGAAGACATTCGCCCGATTTGGTGCGAGACGGATTATCTTCCATCGGCACACGGCTCTGCTGTGTTCACACGCGGAGAAACGCAGTCGCTCACAACCGTAACGCTCGGAACAAAACTTGACGAACAGATTATTGACGGTGCCATGATTTTCGGATATAACCGTTTCATGCTGCACTATAATTTCCCTGCGTTCAGCACCGGTGAAGTGAAACCGAACCGCGGTTTGGGAAGAAGAGAAGTTGGTCACGGAAATCTTGCCATGCGCTCAATAAAAATTGTTTTACCTCCGGAAGATTTTCCATATACACTTAGAGTTGTTTCAGATATTCTTGAATCGAACGGTTCATCTTCCATGGCGACTGTCTGCGCAGCAACACTTGCGCTGATGGATGCGGGAGTGAAAATCACTAAGCCGGTTTCGGGAATTGCGATGGGATTAATCACTGACGGAAAAGAAAACTTCGCTGTGCTCTCCGATATTCTTGGCGATGAAGACCATCTTGGAGATATGGATTTTAAAGTTACAGGAACGGAAAAAGGAATCTGCGCCTGCCAGATGGATTTGAAAGTTCAGGGATTGCCGGAAGACATTTTGATTAAAGCGCTCGACCAGGCAAGAGCAGGACGCCTGCATATTCTTGGTGAAATGTTAAAAGTGATTACCACTCCGAGAGAAGATTATAAACCAAACGTTCCGCGCATCGAGAAGATGATTATCCCCAAAGAATTTATCGGGGCAGTGATTGGACCGGGCGGAAAAGTTATCCAGGAAATGCAGAGGGAAACGGGAGCAACAATTGTTATTGAAGAAATAGACAACCAGGGTGTGATAGAAATTGCATCAGCAGATAAAGCGTCTATTGAAGATGTGAAGAGACGCATCAAGGCAATCACTGCCATTCCGGAAATCGGGGCGGTGTATGAAGGCAAAGTAAAAAACATCATGGACTTCGGAGCGTTCATTGAAATCCTCCCGAACCGTGACGGCTTGCTTCACATCTCCGAAGTTTCTTGGGACAGGTTGAAGAGCATGGAAGGTGTTTTTAAATCGGGCGAAATGGTGAAAGTGAAACTCATTGACGTTGACCCGAAGACAGGAAAACTGAAACTCTCAAGAAAAGTTTTACTTCCGAAACCGGAGAAGCAGCAGAATGCAGTGAGTGAAGAGAACAAGAATTAAATAAATATTAGCCACAGATTCGCAGAATGATTTTTTAATCTGCTAATCTGTGGCTCCTTTTTATTTTGTTATTTGTCTAAGAG
>DATDOJ010000299.1:0-10250 GCA_035293345.1 Bacteroidia bacterium | reverse complement strand
CCTAAACCAAATGCGTGATGCAACGAATATTTTCTTTAGAAATCTAAAGCATCATAAAGATGAATTAAAAAACCTGATGACGGAAAACTTCCAAATAATCAAACCGAATTTTTCGGAAATCTATTTGTAATGGGTATAATTGCGGATAGATTTGTTGCCCGAAATTAAGAATTGACAACATTAAATCGTGAGTTACTGTCAGATGCCCTAATAAATAAACTCCCGTATTCCTGCCGGAAGCAACTTCATTTTGCAGTTGTTCATCGGTGAGGTTATCAAAAATATTATCGGCTTCTTTTATTTTCGAATGCCATGCATCAAGCACCATTTTTACAATTATCTGATTTGTCATTTTATTTTTTTAGTTTGTTTGTATTAAAATTTTACAAGGTAAGTTATCAGTCCTACCGCCATTAAAACAATTCCTGTAATTCGTCTTTCATGTTCTTCTAAAAAGTGTGAGCGGATATTTTTCACTCCGTGCATTCCGAGATAAACTAACAGCATCATTGCACCTACTGTAATGAATGTATAAACAGCCGATACAATCCATATTCCAGCCCATCCGATTGTGCTTGCCTGAAAATAATATGCTTCAATTTCAACGCAAGGCGTAAAGAACATTCCTAAACTCAGTGTTGAAAGAACAGCCCATTTTGTTTTATGATTTGTTTTTGGTGTAACAGGTTCTTTGTGCGGATGAGGATGGTTGTGATGGTGATGTCCGTGTTCATGTGAATGGTCATGATGATGGTCATGGTTATGTTCGTGTTGATATGTTTCCTCAAGTGCAAAGTGAGTGTGTTCATGTTTAACACCTCGTAAATCAAGAATGATATAAACGATTCCTAACACAACTAAAATAGCAGGAGCTACAATTCCCGATATTATTCCGTAAGAAGAAGAAAGTTTGTAGCCGACAACGCCAACGATGATTCCGATGAACACAGTGCTGAGCGTGTGCGCAAATCCTGACACCACTGTTCCGAACATTGTTTCGGAGTGAGTCCATTTTTCTGTCTTTCCGATAGCAATCAAAGGCAGCCAGTGATTAGGAATTGAAGCATGCATGATGCTCAATAATAAACTTGCAAAGAATACTTGTATCATGGTGTCAAAGTTCGTTTTTAATTCTGTCGGTTAAAATTTGTCTATAAACCTCAATCACTCTTCACACATTGCTGCCGCCCTGGCAATGAACGCAAAATTAAAAATCCTGCGTGCGTCTTCTAATTAGTATGCTTTGCAAGTTTTGCAACCAGCTCAGCCGAAGCGGTGTCGGCATAAATTCCGAAAGCGTTTACCAAAATCCCCTTCATATTATTTTTGTGCGATGAAATAGCGTATAAAATATTTTCATCTCCTACATCCGACATTTCCTGGAAACGATATACCTCGTCAATTTCAAATTCATCGGGATGAAGATTAATGTTATTTTCTACACACCCGATACAATCCTGCTTAATATTGAAATTGAAAACGTAGCCACGCTTTGTTAAATCGTTTATGGCTTCCGATAATGTTTCATAAGTTTTCATTTTTGTTTTACCGCTGAATTGAAAATTAAATGGGCGAAGTTGTCAATCGCTTTTCCCTTCGCGCGAAACTTCACCCCAACGGGGCTTGTCAGTCGGCAATTACAAATTTCTTAACAGCAATAATGTTGTTGTCCCCGGTTAGCTGCATGAAATAAATTCCGGCCGGCAAATTGCCCCGGTTCAGGATAACGGATGCGCCCCTGATGTTTTCAACCTGCCTCACCACCTGCCCGAAAATATTTTCCACAGTGAGCGTTGCGTTGTGTACCATGCCTGTATGCAAAACTGCCTCCGAAGAAAACGGATTTGGATATACAGAAAAAATATCATGCCCGGGAGAAATGGATTCAACAGACACAATACTGCATAGGTCATATTTCTCTATCCGCCATTCTTCGTTACCCGGAATAAAATCAATTCCTGCTACATAAATTCCGCTGGTATCAATTGCGATGGCATAAGTTTCATCGCTGCTTGCACTTGCATTACTTGTAACACTGCAGGTTAGTGCTCCGGTGGTTAAATCGCGTTTCTCAATGCGCCATTCTTCATTGCCAGGAGTCATATCCGTTCCTGCAATATAAATTCCACTGGCGTTGACTGTGATAGCATTTGCATAATCAACATCTGTGGTTGGATTGCTCGATATCACTCCGCCTGTGCCAAAGGACGCAACAAGCGCCCCGGCAGTTAAATCGCGTTTCTCTATCCGCCATTCGGGGTCAGTGTTGCCCGGAATCATATCAAATCCCGCCACATAAATTCCACCCGCATCGGCTGTGATGGCTTGAGCATAATCAGGATTAACGCTTGGGTTACTTGCTTGCGCCCAGATAAGCAGCCCGGTATTCAAATCACGTTTCTCTATCCGCCATTGCTCGTTGCCCGAACTAAAATCAAATCCCGCCACATAAATTCCGCTCGTATCCGCTGCGATAGCATAAGGAATATCAAGAGCCGGGCTCACATCAATGGTTTGTCCCCAGATAGGCACCCCCGTGGTTAAGCTGCGTTTCTCCACCCGCCATGCACAGTTAAATATCGAGACCCCGACAGTTCCCGCCACATAAATTCCGCTCGTGTCCACTGTAATGGTATTTGAACCATCCGGGGTTAAGCTCGGATTGCTTGTCTGTGTCCAGATAAGCGCTCCGGTGGTTAAATTGTATTTCTCTATGTGCCATTTAGCATCACACCCCAGGCACATTAGTTCTGTTCCGGCAACATAAATTCCACTTGTATCAATCGTGATACCATTTGCTTCATCATCGCTTGAGGTTGGATTGCTTGTTACTGTTCCTCCTGTGCCGAAAGCAGCAATGAGTGCGCCTGTGGTTAAATCTCGTTTCTCAATATGCCATTCATAGTTGCCCGGACTGTAATCTGTTCCAGCAACATAAATTCCGCTTGCATCGCCCGTGATGGCATTAGCATCATTGACTCCGCCCGGATTGCTTGTCTGGTTCCACTGCGGTGCGAATTGTGCAAAGGAAAGCAATGGAAAAAAGCATGCTGTAGCAGCGGCAAGGAAACTTTTTATGAGCAGTTTAATTTTCATTTTATTATTGTCGGTGATTATAGTGCTGACTCAGCACTTTTAATTTTTAAACTTCATCTCTGCTTTGGCGGCTTGGCGGTGAACGCAAAATTACAATTTCATAGCAACAGGTCTTGGCTATCGCTTTTGGCTTGTGCTCGAATCTACGACAACGGGGGTTAGTTGTCAAATCCTGCGGAGCGGGTCTTGGCTCTCACTCTTGCCAACACACGAATCGACCAACGGGGAGCGGGGAGTATTATTTCCTTAGCAATTTATATGTCCGCTGATTGTATTCCCCCACTTTTAAAATATAAATACCTGCCGATAATTCATAAATATTTATGTCTGAACTCTTTGATGTTAATTTACCTTTCAGAACAGTTCTTCCCAACATATCGGAAATAAAGTAAGCTGAACTTAATAAATTTGAATTCACATTTACCGTAATCAGGTCACTCGCAGGATTTGGATATACAACAAAACTATTTTCATCTGATAAGATGTTGATGCCAACATCATTAATTACCGTTAACGTTGCGACAATGCTGGTGTCTGAACATGAGCCGGATGAAACAATACAACGAAAAAGCTGGTTGTTGTTTGAAAGCGTAACAGATGAAACAGTTAATGTGTCATTGGTTGCACCACTGTATTGTCCGGCATCGGTTATGTTTTGATAACCTAAACCAAGGTCTGTCTGCCATTGATAAGTTAACGCACAAGGGTATGATGATGAAACAGAAAACTGTGCATTGTTACCAATACTGATGCTTTGATTTGCTGGTTGTGTAGTGATTGATAAAGTACAGCCCAAGTCAAATTTTTCTACCACGAAAGCATTTGCAGCGGCATCGGGATAAGCCAAATAAGCTTCGTTGTGACAGGGTTTGAAAGTAAGAGATATTGCTACATTACCTCCCGTACTTCCAAGGTTTGCTCCAACCTGTGTCCAACTGGTTCCATTGAACTTTTGTACCACAAATACATTTGCACCTCCATCCGGGTAAGCTACATTAGCTTCATTAGTGATAGGATTGAAAGCAAGTGATGGTGCTGTGATGACCGAGAAACCACCGGAAGCAAATCCGAGGTTTGCTCCCACCTGAGTCCAATTAGTGCCGTTGAACTTTTGCACCGCAAAAGCATTTGCTGCTCCATCCGGGTAAGCCACATAAGCTTCATTAGTGGTTGGATTGAAAGCCAGTGAGGGAGCAACTCCGCTGCTTGCAAATCCGAGGTTTGCTCCAACCTGTGTCCAATTAGTGCCGTTGAACTTTTGAACAACAAAAGCGTTTGCTGCTCCATCCGGGTAAGCTAAATAAGCTTCATTAGTACTTGCGTTGAAAGCAAGTGATGGAGCAGTTGGGTTACTTGCAAATCCGAGGTTTGCTCCCACCTGTGTCCAATTAGTGCCGTTGAACTTTTGCACCACAAAAGCATTTGCCGCTCCGTCAGGGTAAGCTGCATACGCTTCATTAGTCGTTGGATTAAAAGCCAGCGATGGAACAGCTCCGTTGCTCGCAAACCCGAGGTTTGCTCCAACCTGTGTCCAATTAGTGCCGTTGTATTTTTGCACCACAAAAGCATTTGCTGCTCCATCCCGGTAAGCAATATAAGCTTCATTAGTGGTTGGATGGAAAGCCAGTGATGGAACAGATCCACTACTTGCAAATCCGAGATTTGCTCCAACCTGTATCCAATTAGTGCCGTTGAACTTTTGCACCACAAAAGCATTTGCCGCTCCATCCGGGTAAGCTATATACGCTTCAGCAGTCGCTGGATTGAAAGCCAGTGAGGGAGCAGCTCCGCTGCTTGCAAATCCGAGGTTTGCTCCAACCTGCAACCATTGCGCAAATGTGAAATGGTTTAATCCCATAACAAATATCATCATGATTAAACTTTTTGAAAGCTTCATCTGAAATAGGTCAGTAATATTCTTTTTCATTTGATTGTTTTTTGTTTCCTACTCGTCTGGCTTTTCGGTGCCGCCCCGTTTTTAAAGTGGTCGCTGGTCTCCACTTATATTTTGTAAAATTATTTTTTTTAAATTACAAACTACAAAAATAAATTTTTAGTGATTATCTCCCCTGCCCGCTGCGAAGAATTTGTATTCAGTACTGTTCAAAACCCGAGTATTAAGAATCACTTGATTTCCCGGATTAGTGCCTCGTTATTCTTAATCATCAAAAGTAAATATTTAATCTCACCAATCACTCTAATCAGCCCAATCACAGTTCAGACAACCTCAATCACATTTCACACATTGTTGCCGCCCTGGCGATGAACGCAAAATTATAATTTCATAACAACAGCTCGCAGATGCCTGCCTGCCACTGCTAAAGCCAATGCGATGGCAGGCAGGGCTATCGCTTTGGGTTTGCGCTCGAATCTACGACCGACTGGGGACGGGCATTTAATTGGTATTCCAGTCATTGACATACTTTTTCAATTCCTTTACAATTTGTTCATCACTCTCACCTGAGAAAACCATGTGATATATTTTTAAACGCATTTTTCTTCTCAACACATTATTATCAGGTTCATTATTTTCTATAAACACTTTTAGTTCTTTCTCAAGCGTTGTAATTTTTTCAACATACTTACTTCTTTCTTTGGCAAACTTCCCGCCTATTGTTTCAAGTTCCCTGCGGAGTTGCAGGTTTTCTACCTCATAGTTTATGAGTGTACTTCTTTCATATCCTATTTTGAACAACTCAAGGCAAGCGAGAAAACCTTTTCTGAATTCTTCCGGATGATTTGAAAACCCTTTTTCAAAAACCGTTTTTACAGTGTTGAATATAGCAAACATGGTATTTGGATTTAATCACAGTAATCATTCTAATCATCATTAATCACAGTTCAGACAACCTCAATCACATTTCACACATTGTTGCCGCCCTGGCGATGAACGCAAAATTACAATTTCATAACAACAGGTCGCAGATGCCTGCCTGCCACTGCTAAAGCCAATGCGATGGCAGGCAGGGCTATCGCTTTTGCCTGCACGAGAATCTACGACCAACGGGGATTGCAAATCCTGCGGAGCGGGTTAAAAATTAAAATCGCGGGGCTCGCCATTTAGTTCGCGTCCGCGGAGGATATTTTCTCGCATCTGGCTCCGGATGTGCTCCCACTGCGTCCTGTTCTGCTCGTTGCGTTCGAACGGAAATCCCGAATCAATCCTCATTTTATATTCCTCGAATGCTTCGGGCATTGCCTCAGCAATTTTATGACATTTAAATTTTTCGGCTGCGCGGATGATCCCCTGCCGCCAGTCATAATGCCCTTCTACCGGGAATTGCCCGGGCGATTCCTGCAATACCCACAAAGCTTCCTGCGCCTGAGCGTCATAAGGATTTTTATCCACACAGGTTTCTTTCCACGCCATGTAGTATTTCTGTGTCTGCTTGTTTTCGAATGTGGAAACAAACCAGTCGTAGAAATTATCAGCGTAGTATTGCAGCATGGGGCGCTTGTCACGCTCGCGCTCCCATTTTTCATTTGCCTCGCGGTTCTGATTGCGTGCTTCAGAATATGCCAGGTCATAATAACGCTTTTCTTTTGCTCCGCGGATGTCGGGCAGCGTTAAATAAACTCCCGTCCCAGTGCGCCCGCTGTGAAAGTCATACCACTCGGGGAAGTTACGCCTGGCGTTTTCTGTTTGGTATGCTTCCTTTAATTCATCATAATCCTGCCAACTATCAAAAAACCAATCCGTTTCGAGCTGCACGTTTTCGCTTTGCATGTACTGAATGTATAAATCAATTTCGCTCCGCGTAGTGGGTTCAACAAATGGGCAGTTGAGCACATCCTCTTCCCAGAAGCGGAAGTCGTAGCTGATTTTAATTTCTTCGATGGTGACTTTTTCTGCACGCCACAGGCATTGCTTGTCAAACAGTTTTTTCTGCTGCAGCATGGCAAACTGCTCCCACGCCTTGTGGAGCCAGCGCAACTTGCTGCTCTCAGCATTGCGCACGTTGATGTCGCCCCGCTCGAACCAGTGTGTTTTCTTGCTCACAAATTTCTTTTTGAAACTCTCCACCGTATGTGGCTGAAAGCCGCTGAAGTAATTAAGGTAGCGTTCCTCTGTTTCCAGCTCGCGGAGCAGCTGCTCGCCAAATGTCTTGGCATCGAAAACGGTTTTATTTTCGCTCATGGCACTACGGTTTTAAGTTTATACAAAGTTAGGAGAACTTTCCTTTTGTTCTCTCTGTCTTAAAACGGGAGAAAAGTTAAAATATTTTTTTCGTGTCAGATGTTCCTTGCAGCTGACGCATTCAAAGGTATGGAAACAAATCACATTTCACACATTGTTGCCGCCCTGGCGATGAACGCAAAATTATAATTTCATTACAACAGGTCGCAGATGCCTGCCTGCCACTGCTAAAGCCAATGCGATGGAAGGCAGGGCTATCGCTTTTTGCTTGCGCTCGAATCTACGACCAACGGGGTTGTCATTCGCTTTTGCCCTCGCGGGAAAGAAACCAAAAAATCTATTCTCTGATAATGAATAAACAAGTTGCATTGGTTTGATAGTTTGTGCCCTCCCAATTAAAGTTGATTTGAAATTGATTGAAATTAATATTTCTGTTACCGTCAAGGTAACCGTTGATGCGTTCGACTAATAAATCTTTGTTTCGTTTTAACTTCCAACTTTCTTCAAAGTTATTTTTGTCAATCAATACCAGAAAAAACCTATTGGCAGCATCAAATCTTCTCGGTGCTTGATTTTCATAAAACCAAACAATAAGTTCATTAGGATGCGCAATTGTTTCATTAACTATATCGCTTCTTGTTTGATGAAACACCCCAATAAAAGTTCGCGCTGTTTCACTTTGGCTTTCACTAATTCGATTTAGTAATTCGTTGAATTGCTCTTCATCACTTAAGGATCTATCATATGGAATTTCATTTCTTCTTGCAAAAGCTCTTAACTCAATTATTTCTCTTTCAGGTAAGTTTCTTTCTCTTCTTTTTTCTCTCAAAAACCCCTCAGGAAAAAATGTAACTTTCAAATCGAAAGGAAAATCATTCCAAAAGAAATCTACTTTTTTAACAAGACCCACCGCTGGTAGAATATCACGATGGTCTTTGAACATATCTTCAATCAGAATAGAAGTCCAGAAATTATACCATGACCAAAGAACATAATTTCTGATTTTTGAATTGAGTTCATTTTCAATTTTAGCTTCCAATACATCCAAATCGGAAATGTCTTTTATATAATTCTTGACAATATAAACTTCCACCTGACTTTGATGAAAGCCACCGGAGTCAAGATTATTTATTCTATACAGATGATGGTAAAGTTGTTCCTCGTTTTGGATTCTCAAAGCTCTTTCCTGTTGATAAATCTGTCTGATAAAAGCATCTATTGCAGCTTGAGGAATATTCTGACAAAATAAGTGTTCAAAAAGCTGCCTGCCCTCTACATCCTCAATGTTGATATTGGCTGATTTGGCTAACTCTCTTAGAATATCGGCTCTTGAAAGCGAACGAAGTTTGAGAAAATAATTTCCGTGTTGATGACTGAGAATTGTTTCAAACTGGTTGTTTTGATACGCTTGATTAAGTACTCTAAAAATTTCCCGCATACGGTTGATTAAAGTATGTCATTAACTAATTGTTCTTGCTGGTTGGAAGTAAAAAAATGTTTTTGCTTTGGCAGGCAAACGAATAAAATTTCCTGGCTTCCCGCCACACTTCCTTTTCCACCTCTGCCATTGTGATAAGTTTTTGTTTCAACTTTTACTTGCCTGTACTTTGAAAGAATTTTTTCGAACTCTTTCACACTCGGATAACTTCGGTTGTTATAGCTGATTAACCAGCACGGTATTTCTTCTGCATACTCAAAAAGTTTTTCAAACGATGAAATTACATCTCTCTTTTTGTCAAAGCCACTGAACCGCTGCGGTTCGTAGCGCCTGATTCCATTGATAAATTTTTTGTCATGCCAATACTCAGTAAATGTTTCAAGCAGGTGATAAAAACTTTGGTAGTCAGCATGACTGTCGCAGTATGGCGGGTCAAAATATGCAAGGTCAATCTTATCAAGTGTCGGAAGCAATTCTAAAATGTTTTTATTGTAGCTGCGGTTTTCCTGTTTGTTGTCAAACATAGCGTGGTTGTATTTGGACAGCAACTCTTTAAAAATTTCTTTTAATGGTCTCACCAAACTTCTGTTTCGTTTTATCCTTTCAGGGTCGCTTGCATAGCGCAATGCCTGTGTGTGCCCGAAGTGCCCCATTGTAACCTTTCTCGTCATGCTCCGGTTAATAACCGTGTAAGCTAATGCTTGTTTATAAATGTTGCTCAGCAATGGAATGTTAGCTCTGAAATTATCAAGAAATTCTGCTTCGCTTCTTTCAAAGAATACATTGGTGTAAATATTTTCAATCAACTCAAAGTCTTTTTTGTTTTTGGCAGGTTGCAAAAGCGCACTGATGTCTTTTCCTGTCAGCACAGTTCCGTTGTTCTCGATAAGAGCCAGCCCAATTTGATGGTTGAAATTCAGAAAATCATTCGTGATAGTTTTAAAACCCAACTGCTTAAAAAGAAAAGCAACTGATTGAGAGCCCGCAAAAGCATCAATGGCTGTCGTTACGTTATCAGGAATAAATTTTTTTATCCATACTAAATGAGTATGCTTGGCTCCGAGGTACTGTGGCTCGGGGAACTTGTAATTGAAATATGTGTATTCTTCAAACAACATTTTGAATAATTAGTTTTTGCAAACGTAATAATTCGGTGTGGGTAATTGCTGGTTCTTTGCAGGAAGATTTTATGTCATGCTTTTTTCTACTTTCCTTTGAGTAGTTTAATAATCTGCTCCTTCTGTTTTGATGAAAAATGCTCAAGTATGTATTTTGCAAAACCTTCCGGTGACTTTTGAATTTTTGCACGCTGCTTTGTGAAACCTGCTTCAATAAGTGCATTATTTAAAGACTGTTTTCCATTTTCTACTTTCTTAAATAAATCTGCTCGTTGTTCTTTTAGGCGCTCAAGATTTCTTTGTCTCTCTGTTTTTTTTATCTTCTTAAACTTCTCATCAGTAATAGTAATTCCTTCTTTTGACTTTGCGTTTGTCAATGCCAATTCAACCTGAACAAATCCCCTGCACATATTCTCAACTTCCTTAAATTCAGTTTGCAATCCCCAAGGTCTTTCAGCTT
>DATDOJ010000298.1:0-3088 GCA_035293345.1 Bacteroidia bacterium | reverse complement strand
TATGCCTTATATCTCTGCGTCCATTGTCATTCAGCTTTTAGGAATAGCAGTTCCTTACTTCCAGAAAATGCAGAAGGAAGGGGAGAGCGGCCGCAAGAAAATAAATCAGATTACACGTTACCTCACCGTGCTCATCACAGCAGGACAAGCTCCGGGATATATTGTAAACCTCGGTGCACAAGCTCCGGGCGCAATTATTTCTAACACCAATCCTGAACTTGTTTCTCCGTTTATGTTTTGGTTCACTTCAATTGTTATCCTGATGGCAGGAACGATTTTCGTGATGTGGCTGGGTGAACGAATCACTGAAAAAGGAATCGGCAACGGAATTTCTCTCATCATCATGGTAGGAATTATTGCACGCCTGCCTTTCGCTCTTCGCGATGAATTTCTTTCACGCATTAACGCTGGTGGCGGCTTGGTAGTGTTCCTTGTGGAAATTGTCGCGCTCGGTGCCGTTGTTGCCTGTGTAATTCTGATGGTGCAGGGAACCCGAAGAATACCCGTACAGTTTGCAAAGAAAATAGTTGGTAATAAACAATACGGTGGAGTGCGTCAGTATATTCCTCTCAAGGTAAACGCTGCAGGCGTAATGCCCATCATCTTCGCGCAGGCAATCATGTTTATCCCTGTAACGGTTGCTCAGTTTTTTCCTGAGTCGGCTACCTCCCAGGGAATTGGTTCTGCGTTCGGAGATATTACTTCGTTCTGGTATAATTTCTCTTTCGCATTTCTGATTGTTGTATTCACTTATTTCTACACTGCCATTGCGGTGAACCCGAACCAGATGGCGGAAGACATGAAACGCAACGGTGGATTTATCCCCGGAGTGAAACCCGGCAGGAAGACACATGATTTTATTGACGATGTAATTTCACGAATCACCTTGCCCGGCTCGTTCTTCCTTGCAGCGATTGCTATACTTCCGGCATTCGCCATCATGGCGGGAGTTACAAATAATTTTGCTCAATTCTATGGCGGCACCTCATTGTTGATTCTTGTGGGTGTTGTGCTCGATACGCTCCAGCAAATAGAGAGTCATTTACTAATGCGGCATTACGATGGGTTGTTGAAATCGGGAAGAATCAAAGGCAGAACCACGCAGGCAAATGTTCCGGTATAAAAACAGTGCGGTAAAGGAAAATAATTTTCCCGGACCGGTTGAAATGAATAATTACAGGAGCGAAGAAGAAATTGAATTAATCAGACAGAGTTCTTTACTTGTTGGAAAAACACTGGCGGCAGTTGCAGCATTGCTGAAACCGGGAGTCACCACGGCAGCTATTGATTCTGTCGCAGACAAATTTATCCGGGACGGTGGCGGAATACCGGCATTCAAAAACTATAACGGGTTTCCCGCTTCGGTTTGTGTGTCGGTTAACTCACAGGTGGTGCATGGAATTCCCGGAAGCTATGAGTTGAAAGACGGTGATGTGGTTTCGGTTGATTGCGGGGTGCTGATGAATTCATTCTACGGTGATTCGGCTTACACATTCATCATCGGTGAAGCGGATGAGAAAGTGAAAAACCTGCTGCGCGTGACGAAAGAATGTTTGTATAAAGGAATTGAACACGCTGTGGCAGGAAAGAGAGTTGGCGACATCAGTAACGCTGTGCAGTTTCACGCGGAGAGTCATGGATATTCGGTGGTGCGCGAACTGGTCGGACACGGAGTGGGAAGAAAGTTGCATGAGAAACCGGAAGTCCCCAACTACGGAAACCCGGGTTCAGGAAAACAGCTTCAGCAAGGAATGACAATAGCGATAGAACCGATGATAAATATGGGAAAGAGAAATGTGATTCAGGAGAGGGACGGATGGACGGTGCGCACATCAGACGGAATGCCGTCAGCACACTTCGAACACACGGTGGCGGTGAGAAAAGAAAAAGCAGAAATACTTTCAACATTTGAATTCATAGAAGAAGCATTAAATAAAAATAAAGCAATAACAATATAAAATACAATTGGCGAAGCAGGCAAACATAGAGCAGGATGGAACCATCACCGAAGCACTCTCCAACGCAATGTTCAGGGTGGAACTCGAAAATGGTCACCAGATAATTGCTCACATCTCCGGCAAGATGCGGATGCACTACATCAAGATTCTGCCCGGTGATAAAGTGAAGATTGAAATGTCGCCTTATGATTTAACAAAAGGAAGAATAATATACAGGTACAAATAAGTTAAGAGTAATTAGTTCGGAGTTCGGAGAGTGAAAATCTCCTGTCTCCGAACTCCGAACTCCGAACTCCGAACTCAAAACTAATCAGGATGAAAGTAAAACCCTCACTAAAAAAACGCAGCCCCGAATGTAAAATAGTTCGCAGGCGTGGTGTGTTGTATGTAATCAACAAAAAGAATCCTCGCTTCAAACAAAGACAAGGATGACAATTGATTATTGAAATAATAAATCATCAATAATAAATAATAAATAAACAATGGCACGTATATCAGGCATAGACCTTCCAAAGCATAAGATAGGTGCAGTAGGGTTGACGTACATCTTCGGAATCGGATCTTCAACAGCAAAAGCAATTCTTGCAGAAGCAGGCGTTGACCCGAACATTAAAGTTGAAAACTGGGACGATGACCAGCTCACGAAAATCCGTTCTGTCATCACGGAAAAAATAAAAGTTGAAGGTGCGCTTCGCTCCGAAGTTCAGCTCAACATCAAACGGCTGACAGACATCAATTGCTACAGGGGCTCACGCCACCGTCTTGGTTTGCCGGTGAGGGGACAGCGCACAAAAAACAATTGCCGCACGCGCAAAGGAAAACGCAAGACGGTAGCGAACAAAAAGAAAGCAACTAAGATGTAATCCATAAATAATGGCACAACAACAACAACAAACCACACCGGATAAGAAAGCGAAAGCAGCGCGAAAGCGCACCGTACGAGTTGAGGCGACAGGCATTGCTTACGTCAACGCGACATTCAATAATCTTATCATCACGCTGACGAACGAAGCAGGGCAGACCATCGCATGGTCATCGGCAGGAAAGATGGGATTCCGCGGCTCAAAGAAAAACACTCCGTATGCAGCGCAGATGGCTGCAGGCGATTGCGCGAAAGTTGCGTTCGACTT
>DATDOJ010000297.1:0-6010 GCA_035293345.1 Bacteroidia bacterium | reverse complement strand
GTGCCTTAGTAATTTTTTTTCGTGAGCGTAAAAAGAGGTTGTCTCATAAGCAATGTTGGCGTCACATTGAGCGAAGTCGAAATGCGATTATGAATCAAAAAACGCTTCGACTCCGCTCAGCGTGACATTAAATATATCTTTTGAGACAGCCTCTTTGTTTTATGCAACTTTTCGGAGGAAATTCGGAAAAGTATTGAAAGTAAAATAAGTTATAGCCATTAAAGATTTTTATTAATCCAATAATTGAGAGTCGCCAATCGCCAAACTAAAACAGAGTTTTTATTTTCTCCTTTAGCAAAATCATCAGTCAGCGCTGATGATTTTTTTTTGTCCAGAAAACTAAGATTTGAATAATTTATTTCACTTAGCAAATTCTTTAACGGTCCCCGAAGCCATTTTACTTCGCCCGGAGTAACGAATCCCTTTTTATCCTTTCGCTCAGCAATCGCCTCCGGCAAAATATTCCGCAGTGAATTCCGAAGGATATATTTCGTTGTTCCGTTTTTGATTTTGTCCTCGTCATCAAGAGAAAACGCCAACTCAACAATCCGATGGTCAAGAAAAGGAACGCGCGACTCGATGGAAAATGCCATGGAGTTACGGTCTTCGTAGTGAAGCAGCGAAGGCAAACTCGTTGTGAATGTGAGATGGTAGAGAAATTTATTGAGGCGTGTTCCGGATATGTCAGCAAGGGAAAAGTTTATGGATTTGTCTTTCGGGAGAAATGGTAAATATTTTTTATACTCAAGTTCATATAATTTTTGTTCAGGATAAATGGCAGCAAGCAGCGATTTGAGTTTTACATCGGCAATTTTAAGCGGGTTGTATTTCTGCCTTATGGCAAGTGAAAGAATCTGCGCTGCGTACTTGTGTAATTTCAGCTTGGCAAAATAACCACCGAACAGGCGATAAAAAGAATGCATGTAGCCCCCAAGAATTTCATCGCTGCCCTGTCCATCTAAAAGCACTTTTATTTTTTGTTGCGATGCAAGCTGCATCAGAAAATACTGCGACATTGGTGACGAACCGGGCACGGGAATATCTGCATGATGAATGAACCGTTCAAAAGAACTTTTGATTTCGTCATCAGCCGGGCTGAAATAAAAAGGAATCAGCGAAGGATATTTTTTCAGCACTTCATTCACCCACGGACGTTCGTCCACTTCGTTTTTACCTTCGTAGAATACAGTGAATGTTTTAAATTTTGTTTCCGGAAAAAGAGATGAAACACCTGAGGCAATCGCAGAACTGTCAAGCCCGCCACTGAGGCAGCCGCCCACTTCCACATCACTCCGCATGTGCAGCCGAACGCTGTCAGAAAACATTTGATAAAACTTTTCCTTCTTCTCCTCAAAAGTCCCTGAAATTTTTTTTGTCAAATCAATATCCCAGTATTTTTTAATTGATAATTGATGATTGATAATTGATAATTTTAAATTGTGTGCTGCCGGAAGTTGTTTAATTTTTTGAAAGTAGGTTTCATCATGATATGTTACCCATCCTAATTGTAATCCCCGGCTAATCTGCGCAAGATTAATATCATTGGAAAAAAGCGGAGAAAGTTTCAGCGGTTTATACTCAGAGCCGAAATAAAATCTGTCTCCTTCTTGGATATAATAAAACGGTTTGATGCCGAAGCGGTCACGCGAGCAGAAGAGAATTTTTTCCTTCTTATCCCATAATGCAAACGCCCACATGCCGACAAAATGCTGCACGCAGCTTTCTCCATACTCCCTGTATGCTGCAAGAATAACTTCGGTGTCGGATTTTGTTTTAAATACATACCCTTTCTTTTTCAGTTCGTCACGAACTTCAATGTAGTTGTAAATTTCTCCGTTGTAGGTAATGACGGAATCAAAATATTCCATGGGTTGGTTGCCTTCGGGTGAAAGGTCAATGATAGAAAGCCGGTTGTGCCCCAGTGTTATCGGACGCTCGCTCCAAATGCCGCGCGCATCCGGTCCGCGGTGTGCAATGCTGTCAAGCATTTTCACGACCAGCGCCTGCGACTCATCACCCGAAAGCTTGCCGTCAATAAATCCTGCTATGCCGCACATGAAAAAAGGTATCTGTAATTTGTTATTCGTTATACGACAAAAGTATATTAACCGCTGACGTCATGAATTAATTCCGCAAGTTGCCGTGCTGTTTCCAACCTGCTGTAGTTGTTTATACTTCCGATTGCATTTTCAGAAGGAAGATTTCGTCTCCATCTCGAAAATATTAAATCCACATACGAATAAATTTCTTCAACATTACCGCGTGCCTTCACTATTGCAAATTCAAGATGTCTGAGCAAATCAGCAGCATCGCCTTTCAAATTTCCCAAACATAAAATCGGGGTTCTGCTCGCGACATATTCCATCAGCTTTCCCGAAATCAATAATTCACTGTTCTCTGTTTCTGCCAAACTATTTAAAAGCAAATCCGCATTCAGCATTTGTTGTATCGCATCCGCATGAGGAACATATTCTGTTACTTCCAATTTCAGTTGCGGTACCATCTGATTTATTTCCCGGATTATTGACGAAGAAACCTTTCCAACGATTTTAAATTTTATCATAGCTGAAGCTTCAGGATTGGATTGAAACAATTTTTTCACCGCTTCTAAAAAAGAAGTTATGGGTTGACTCTCGCCCAAAATTCCAACATGGCAAATAGTAAAACAATCCCTACTCTTTGCGGGAATTAATTTTTTAAAAATGTCTTCGTCAAATCCGTTGTAGATAAAATGAAATTTGCTTTTTTCCTCCGCTACTTTTTCAGCCAATAATTTTTTCATGGACGGACCGATGGTCAGCACAACATCAGCGTTCCTTAATACTTTTTTCTCAAGTTGTGCGTCAGCAAATTTGGCTAACCATGTTCGGAACAAAAGTTTGTTGTAATACACTTCTGTCCACGGGTCCCGAAAATCAGCAAGCCATTTAAGATTGTATTTTTTTTTCAGCTTCAATCCAATCAGATGGGTTGAATGCGGAGGTCCCGTTGTAATTACAAAAGAAATATTCTCCGATTCAATAATTTGTTTTGCTGTTCGGAAAGCAAAATAATTCCATCCCCTTCTTGCATCAGGAATAAAAAAATTGCCTCTGATAAACCTGCTTATCCTTTGGAAAACACCGGAAGATTTTTCACCGGCAAATCCCTGCGGTATTGCATCATGTTCATTGCCGGACAATAACCTGGAATAAAATCTTAATGGTTCAATCGTTGTGGTCTTAAAAACCTTTATACCCTGTACTTGCTCATTTAAACTCTCATCAATAAATTTATATGAAGCATTTTTTTCATCAACAGTAATTATGTATGGCTCAAAAGCAAAATCAGTTAAGTACTTGGAGAAATATAACCATCGCTGAACACCGCTACCCCCGCCCGGAGGCCAGTAATACGTTATAATGAGAACTTTCTTTGCCAACTGCCAATTGCTAACTGCCAACTGTTTTTTTCTTCCATTCCATAAAAGCAATCCCCGCAACTGCGAGGAGCAATAACGCTGACGCTGCAAAAGAAACTTTCTCTCCTGTTCCGAAAACCACCGGTTCAAACTTAAATTCAATTTTATGTTCGCCTGCAGGAACGCGCATGGCGCGCAGCACATAGTTGCAGCGGAAGTGCGGAGTGAGTTTCTCGTCAACGTAAGCATTCCATCCTTTGTCATAATAAATTTCTGAGAACACGGCAAGCTGCTCTGTTGCTGTCTTACTTTGATACACTAAATCATTCGGCTCGTAAGACGTGAGTGAAATGGTTTGCGCACTATCTGCCTGCGGAGTTAAACCATTTACCTGTTCGTTGAAGCGCTTGTCAACTATTGCTGTTGCGGCAGGATTGAAATTACCGAGCGCGGTAATTTCTGAATCGGCATTGGCAACTATCTTATATTCATTGACAAACCATGCATTGCCGAGCGCTTTCGGATTTCGCAAGACACCGCCCTCTTCCGAGTAGATAATATATTTTGCGTCAAGCATATTCAATGTTGGATGCACCTGCAATTGTGTTGTGAGCATAGAGTCGCGTCTTGAAATTCTCTGCCGCAGCGATTGCACCGCAGGTGAAAGGTGGTAATCAATCAACTCCTTGTAGCGTTTCATTTTCGCGCCATGATAGCCGCCAATGGAATGGTGGAAGTAAGACGTTGACGCATCCTGAAAAGCATCAACCGAAACATTAAGCACGCGGTATGCGGGTGTCGGTTCAATCTGTTTGATGAGTTGGTCGGACTGTGTCATCGTGAACGGAAGTTCAGCACGGACTTTTGAAATAAACTTACTGTCGTTGAGATACCGTTTGTCCACTGTCCACATATCGAGCAGCAACAGTACAATCATTCCGGCAGCAAAATATTTTTTGTCAAACTTAAATTTGAAGTATGTCCAAATCAATGCGGCTGCAATAAGAAGGAATAAAAGCGTCCGCAGTGCATCTGCCCGGAATATTGCATGACGCACATTTTCCATCTGCGGTAAAAGCTGGTCGAGGTAATCACTGATTTGTTTGTCCGTTACATCGGGCTGATTTTGTTTGATGGCTGTAAATGTCTTATCGTATTCATCCTGCTTTTGAAGCCCGGTGATTCCGGGAAAAATGGTAACGAGTAAAACAAAACCAATCACACTACCGGCAACCCATCTCACTTTCTTCTTCATCTCATCAATCACGTTCGGGTTTTTAAAAATATTGTCGAGAGCGAGAGCCGCGAGTAACGGGATGCAGAACATGGCGATGACCATCGTCATTGAAACAGCGCGGAATTTATTGTAACCCGGAACATAGTCAAGAAAGAAGTCAGTGAGCGGCATAAAGTTTTTTCCCCATGCCAGCATCATGGATAAAATTGTAGCCGACAAAAGCCACCAGCGCAGTTGTCCTCGTACGAGAACTACTCCGAGGAAAAACAAAAGGATGATTATCGCTCCCGAATAATCGGGACCGAGAAGAAACATCTGGTCGCCCCAATACTGGTCTGCACCACCGAGCATCTGGCGGAACTGCGGTTCAACTTTTTGCAGCGCGTCTTTATTGTTGTTTCCGATAACACCGCTGAATCCGCCTTTGGCATCGGGTATTAGTAAAGAGAGCGATTCACTGATGCCATAGCTCCATTCCGTTGCGTAGTCCTTGTCAAGACCTGAGGTTCGGTTTTCCGCATCTGTTATTGTCAGGTCAGACGGACCGCGCGTGGAATATTTTCCATACTCATACGTTGCCCACAGGTTGGTGATGTTGCACAACACGGCAAACACCACTGCCACAGCAAGCGCAGAAGATGCTTTAACGAAACTGCTCCATGATTTTTCTTTTGCCGTGCGGATGATTTCAGTGATGATGAAAATAAGAATCATCATCATCAGGTAATATGTAATCTGCAAATGATTGGCATAAAGTTCGAGCGCAAGTGCGAGTGCCGCGATAACAGCTCCTGCAAGAATCTTTTTCCGGTAGCACATAATGATGCCTGCCATCACCGGAGCCATGTAACCGATGGCATGCGCCTTCGATGTGTGTCCTGCTTCGAGAATGACAAAGAAGTATGACGAGAAGCCGAAACCGAATGCGCCAAGTACAGCAATGCGTTTGTCAACTCCGAGCGTGATGAGCAGAAAATAAAATCCGATGAAGTATAGAAAAACATAAGCGGATGTGTCGGGCAGCCACAGCGTGAAAACTTTGTCAACATACTGAACAAGGTTCGCCTTGTAGAGAACAGAAATCTGGTAAGCAGGCATTCCGCCAAACATGGAGTTGGTCCACAAGGGCTCGGAATGTTTGCTCTCGCGGAAGTCCACAATTTCTTTTGACATTCCTTTCCAGCGCGAGATGTCGTCCTGCCTGAGTTTTTTTCCTTCGAGCAGGGGAGAAAAATACAGAAGCGTCACAGCTAAAAAGACCACTGATGCGATTAGGTGATGGAGCGACTGACGGAGGTTGGAGCTAATCATAATTTATAATTTACGATTTAGGATTTAGGATTCAGGATTCAGGATTTAAAAAAACATAACGC
>DATDOJ010000296.1:0-4798 GCA_035293345.1 Bacteroidia bacterium | reverse complement strand
CTTGTTGTAAGCTGCGTTCCACACATCGCGGATTCCGGATACGACTTTCTTTTTGTTCATCGCTGCTTCAAGCTTCTCCAGCATTTCACTTTGAATGAGTTCCGTTTTTTTCTTCAGCAACGGATTTACTTTGCCGGCAAGCTCATTCAAATCAGCATTATCAAAATTGCCGTGAACAATACCGAGAATATGTTTTGAGTTCTTAGTAATGTTTTTGAAATGCCCGGCAATTCTGTCCGTTCCGCAAATCACGAGCGGAATCTTTTTCAGATTTGGCTCCTTGCTTATCACATGGTCAATTTCGCGGAGATATTTTTCCATCTTGTTCTCGAGGAAACTTTTTTGGTCGGAAACATTTCGTTCACTCGAGAAGGAAGTGAACGATGCAATCCGTGAACGACCGTCTCCGCCAACGTCATCAATGTTGAAAGGCATCTCTTCCACTTTTATTTCCGAGAGGCGGTGATTAAACCCGCTGAACACACGCACTTTCTTTTCACTGATAGTAATGACTGCATAGCTCAAATTATTTTTCGCGGCAAAAAGTAAATCGCGCACTTCAAAAGTTTTATCAATGATTACCTTTTCTTTGACCTCAAAGGGCAGGTGAATTATTTTTCTCCTGTCTGGCGAAACATACAATGCCAGCCCGTGAGAGAGTTTTCTGAAATCAATATTACCCGCGAGTTTATACATGTCGCTGATGAGCGGCTGCACTTTCTTCTCCGGAAAATCGTGTACCAGTTTCTTCTCCGTTTCCTTCAAAAGAAAATTCAACCTTTCTTCTCCGGCTTTGTAATGCGGAAACTTGTTATTCACCGGAAGGATAATCGAAACTGAGGGGAGTGCTTTCTTCCCGGTTTCAATGGAATTCTTTTTCATAGTTGTGGTATTATTCATTTTACTTTTTCTTTCTTGAAATATGCTTCAAGTCCGGCAATCGCTTTGGAAAATTTCTTTCGTTGCTCTTTCAGAACTTCTTTGGTTTCTGCCTTGCCAAGCGTAAACTGCACTTGCAACGACTCGACCAGCGGCTTCAGGTCTTTGTATTTATCCTTCGCAATTCTTTTTACATCCTGAAGATTGGCATTGAATTTTTTACGTGCTTCCGCATACTTGTCTTTTGCCTCTGCTTTTCCAAGTGTTGCCTGCACCTGGAATTTTTCCAATTCTACGGCTGCTTTTTTAAGTCCGTCAATAATTATTTCGATGTTGGTTTTCATGAGCTGAATGTTTGACGCAAAGGTGATTGCAGAGACGTTATGCATGAATGATTAAAGTCATTATCATCTGTGAGTAAAGTCATCAGGGGCAATCGGCAACCAGGAAAATATCTGTGATTAATTGTAAATGGGCAGGAGAAAAAGCAACAGCGGATAAACTATGCTTACAAAAGAATTACGATAAAATTTCCTTCCTGACCTTGGTGGAGAAGATGGGACTTGGAGCTGTGTATGAAATTGCCGAGTGGCTTGCATTTAGGTATTCAGGTCCGCAGCTTGCATTTCTTTTTATCGGTGCGCAGGATGATTTTTATGACACTCCCAAAGACATGGCTATGGCGTTGCCGGGAGTCATCATTGCTGTTGTGATCATTTTGGTTTCGGAAAAAGTTTTCAGGAAAAGAAATTCGCCAACTTAGAAAGGTATTTACTTCGTTACTCATTATGCATTTTCGCTGCGAGGCAATAGTGTGGGGCGACTTGTTATATTTCTCCGCCAGCTTTTTCACCGTTTCCCCGGTGAGCAGCCAGCGAATCACCCTCAGCTCTGCCAGCGTTATTCCCTTTTCAAAAAGTTCAGCCACCACCCGCGGGTGGCTCAGCTTGCCCAGCACCTCCGCTTCACTGCCGCACAGCTCCGGCATCGGCTGCTCCGGCAGGAGGTATATTTCTATCCGCTCATGAAGGGTGTGCTTTGCTTCCGGCTCTTCCAGTACGCCCGAATCATCAAGCGCCTGCAAAAACATCTGCGGACCGGAGGCACTGAACACACTGCGGTGATTCATGCTGCCCTGCCGGTCAAAAGCCGTCAATGAATATCTTCGTTTCATCCCCGCGTTTTTATTTCCAACAGCCAAGCTAATGAACTTTTTTCTTTTTCCCGCATCTCTTACACCTTCTGCTCATACTCAGGGGCAAACCTTCTGTTTTCTTATGCCGGCAGAAATGCCCGAACCTCCAAAATGCCATGTTTCAGCGGCTTTGCCGCTGAGCAAGGGATGGTAAAACATTTACAATGGATGGTAAGGAGCTTACCTGCATAAGTAAGAAGCTCAACTACATGAGTAAGCAGCTTACCTACATAAGTAAGAAGCTCAACTACATGAGTAAGCGGCTTACAATGGATTGTAAAGCATTTACAATGGATAGTACGAAGCTTACAATGGATTGTAAAACATTTACAATGGATAGTAAGTAGCTTACCTGCATAAGTAAGAAGCTCAACTACATGAGTAAGCGGCTTACCATGGATGGTAAAATATTTACCATGGATGGTTAGAAGTTTACCCCGTCATGCCCGGAATTTACTCCGTGATGGTAGGAGCTGTCTGAACCCTGATTAATTATGATTGTGGGATTGCTATGATTAAAAAAATCAAGGCAATCATATTAATCAGTTTTATCACAGTTCAGACATTTTCATTCCTGTTGCTTTCGGTTTGAGGTGAAGTTGCCTCTCGCTCATGCCTGCGCTCGCAACTTCTCCGAACGTAGTTATTCTTTCTTTTTTCGAAAAGCAAAATACAGAGCAATGATAGATAATAACAGTGAAAAAGCAAGAGCGTGTCTATGAAGAATGATTGCATCAGCTACTAAAGCAACAGAACCAATCACCGTCACTATTTTCCAAATCTTATTTGTAGAATATCCCATTACTGTTTCTATTTTCTTCTCACGGAATACTCTGTAAAAAATAAATACCAACAAAATAAGAGAAAACGGAAGTATATAGTTTTCAAACATTTTAATGTTGTTTTAATTTTGCTTATTAATAACTATTTTCTTGAATCTTTCATCAATTAACTCCACCACAAAACACTAATCACTCTAATCAGTTCAATCACAGTTCAGACAATTTCATTCCCGTTGCTTTCTGTTTGCAGTGATGTTGCTTCTTGTTCATGCCTACGCGCGAAACTTCACGTAAAAGAAGGAACCCTAAAGATTTTCCAGCATACTTATCTCCAATGGTTTATTAAGATATTTTTTTACGACAGGATATTGCGATGCGCGGTTAATATCATTTTGGTCACTGGACGAGGTGAGCATAACAACATCACACTGCTTATTTACGGCTTGGGGAAATTTTATAAACTCTTCAAGGAAATCAAACCCATCCATAGCAGGCATGCGGATGTCAAGAAAAATTAAATTGGGAAATTCTTTGGGATTAGCTTGAAGGTTATTTAAATATTCCAACGCATCCATGGCAGAGGTCTTTATGCTGATTTTTTCCGCTAAATTATTTTTGCTGATGATATGATTCGAAATATAATTGTCCATATCATTATCATCTATAAGCAGAACATGTTTCATTTTCATGACAGCATCAATTTATAGAAGGAGTTGATTTGGGATTTCAACAGTAAATTTTGTTCCCTTATTCAATTCCGATTCCATATTAATTTTTCCGCCAAGCTTTTCAAGAGTTTCTTTTACGATGTACATTCCAAGACCGGAGCCGGTAGAGAGTTTGGTGGCACGATAAAACATTTCAAATATTTTTTCCTTGTCTTTATCGGCAATGCCAATGCCGTTGTCTTCAATAGTGATGACTGCGTTTTCTTTGCTGCACCGGATAAAGATTTTTACAAATGATTTTTCTTTTGATTCATCCCCGTATTTAATGGCATTGGAAATTAAATTATTTAAAATCACATTCACTCTCCTTTTATCAGAAATAAATTTTTCTTTCTGATGTGCTTCCACCTGCAGCTTTAGTCCCCTGGTTCCTTCCATGAATTTGTGACTGCTTCTTATTTCCTGAATCACTTCTTCAAAGTTGATTTCATCTTTTGCTACTTCCAGGCGAGTATTGCGGGAATAATGCAGGATGTCTTCAATAAAGTCATCCAGCTTGATAACACTTTTATTGAGCATCTCCAACCGTTCATGCTGCATGCTGTTGCCGGGTTCTGTACTTTCTTTTGTAATTCTTATCAGACCCAGCATTGATTTAAGCGGGGCGCGCAAATCATGGGAAGTGCTGTAAACAAACCGGTCGAGTTCACTGTTGGTTTTTTGAAGTTCTCTGTTTTGCTGTTCGAGTTTGTGTTCTGATTCCTTTTGTACAGTAATATCACGGGAAATGGTAGAAAGATATTGCAGCTCACCCTTGGAATTTTTATGCGAAAGAATAACCTGTGATATAGGAATTTCAACTCCTGCCATAGTGAGAAAGGCGGTTTCGCCAATCCATTTACCATTATTCAATGCAGCAGGAATACCTTCTTTAAGAATGATTTCAGTAGCCCAATCCGGTGAATAATCTGATACTTTTGTTTGCGACAGGTCTTCCATCTCGCCATATCCCAAAGCTTTACGACCTGCTTGATTCAAAAAAGTAATTCGTTGATCCGGGGCAGCTATGCCTACAAAATCAGAAGTGGCTTCGAGGATGGAAGAAAGACGAAGCCGTTCTTCTTCGGTTTTCTTCCGCTCTGTAATATCATGAACTGCTCCAACAAGGCGAATGCAATTTCCCGTTTTATCGAAGGTGGGTGATACACTTACTTCTCCTGTAAGGCGACCGTTCGGATAATCGGATGTTTCCTCCCAACGAACAATTTTTTTCT
>DATDOJ010000295.1:0-4547 GCA_035293345.1 Bacteroidia bacterium | reverse complement strand
AATACATCTGTTTCATTGACGAGTTCCGCTGGTTCATGGATAAGAAAGAAATTGAAATCGGTGCTCCCATCACCGCATCAGCGCAGGCAAGCGGAGCGGGTTCCGATTTTATTTCCATACACCCTGTACAGGACTCTTTAAAGTGGCATGCACAGACAGCAGTGTATAATCTTTCCGACTTCATCATTAAGGCAGACGGGGTAAAAGAAATTCCTGTCGCTGACGCGCGCATCATTCCTGACAGCGGAAAAGTGGTGATTGAAAAAGACGCGAAGATGCGCACACTCGTGAATGCAGGAATCATTGCTGACACCCTGTACCGCTATCATTCCATCTTCAACGCGACAGTGAATGTCGGAGGAAGAAAAAAATACGCAGGAGAAGGGCAATATTATTTTGTTGACCAGTCGAAAGAAAAACATCTCATCAGATTCAGCAGCATCGGTGTGGACGAGAAAGGACAAACCATTGCCAGCGGAAAAGTGGAAGAAGCATCCGGCTTGAAGTTCAGCCCGCGGTTCAGCTTTAAGGGAGATGTTTCTCTTGCAGCCGCACGGCAGTTTCTCACCTTCACCGGCTACGCAAAGCCGGTGTTCAACTGCACACAACTGAAAGCAAGCTGGTTCGATTTCAAGGGAGAAATCAATCCTGACAGCATCCGCATTCCCATTACGGCTCCCGTGAATGATGACGGAGTGAGAATCTATGCTTCTGTTTTATTCTCCTCCGATTCATCAAGGGTTTACAGTGCGTTCCTCACTCCGAAAGAGCGCCCGAAAGACAAGGAAATTGTTTCTGCCACCGGTTTCCTCACCTTCGATAATGCCACCAATGAGTTCCGCATTTCTACAGAAGAAAAACTTAAGACACCGAACCTGCCCGGAAATTATGTAAGCTTCAATGACAGCAAGTGCATTTCTTATGGCGAAGGCAAACTCGACCTTGCAGTGGACTTCGGATTGATGAAACTGACAGAAGTGGGAAGTGTAACTCACAACCTGAACAACGACAGCGCTGATTTCGATTTAATGTTCGGTCTCGATTTCTTTTTTGCCGGTGAACCGATGAAAATGTTTGCCGAAAATATAACCGGCACCGGAAATCTCCCCCCTACTCAGGATTACAACCGCCCGGCTTTCATCAAAGGCGCTGCCGAAATTCTCGGGAAAGAAAAAGCCGACAAGATTATCAACGAAATGAACCTGTACGGAACTATGAAAAAAGTTCCCGATGATTTGGCAAAGACCATTTTCTTCACTGAGCTGAAGATGCACTGGAATCCTCAGAGCAGTTCATACCGCTCTGTCGGTGAAATCGGAATCGGTTACATGGGCAAGGAACAAATCAACCGCAAGGTGAAAGGCAGCATTGAATTCATCCGCAAGCGAAGCAGCAATATTCTGAATATCTACATTGAACTGGATAAATTCTCCTGGTACTTCTTCAGTTACCAGCGCGGGCTGCTGCAAACCATTTCATCCAACAAGGCATACAACGATTTCATCACTCTCATGAAACCGGAGAAGCGAATTGCCAAGCACAAAAAAGGCGAACCTGATTTTGAATTCCTCCTCTCCACCGACAGGCGGAAGAATGATTTCCTCAAGCGGCTTGAGCCGGAACAGGAAGAGGAATAATAAATTTTACTACATTTTCACAATCTTCCGCGTTACATTGATGAGTGAGATGCTGGATTACTTAAACACAATAACATCCTTCTCCACTTTCGGAAATAATTTATCAATTTCTTTTTGAAGTTCTATGGTAATTGAAATTGCCGTTGCTATTTTGCAGTACGTGGCTGCATCAATCATCTGTCTTCCCTTTCTGTCTTTCAGATATTTTTCCATTACCTGATAGCCGCCAATGTGGTAGTTCCAAACTTCGGGTGTGATGCCTTCAAAATATTTTCCTTCATTGATGAACACACACTCACGCTCTTCATCATACTGTGGTTTTTCAATAACGTCTTCTCCTTTGCCTCTGTATTTTGCAACAGGGTTGTTAAGCGATTTGTGTTTTAGCAAATGCAGTTGCGCGAGTTCTTCTCCGAGTGATGCCATTTTAATAAACAACTTGTAATCGTTTGTAAATGGAATACGAGGAAAATCTGATTTTAAAAACTCTGCATATTTTTCTCTGTAAATGTTTGAATATAACGTTGCATAGATATAATAAAATACTTGTTCACCGGAAATTGGTTGTTTGTATAAATCCTTTATCCAAGCTCTGAAAACAGGAGCATAATTTAGTTCCGGTTCTCCATCTCCATATTCTGCCTCCGGTTCAAACACCATTAACATTTGTGAAAACTTTTGTTCTCTTTTATTTTCAATTTTGGGATAAATGCAAAGAGGAAATATAAGTTCCCCACCACGATAAAACACATTAAAGTCAATAATACTATCTGTAACAAATGCTAAATTCCAAGGATGTTCTGAACCTACAACTTGTCCTTGACGACCAATGGAAAGAGCAAGATTTTCCTTAAACATATGTTGCATCACTTCATTTCGTGTTCGTTCAATCACGGCATCATGATAATAAATCCATTGTGTATCAAAAGGGCGGTATAAAATAGGACGCATGGAATCAAAATACTCCGTGTCTTTCATCACTTCTTCTCTTGCTTTTTTTAATTTCCATGTTCCAGTATTATTCAGGTTGAAAGCTTGGGCAATAATTTCATCGGGCTGTTTTTTGTCACGGAACATTTGTATTCGTCTGGTGAGGACATCTTTCTTTTCATCAATAGCAAAACCATCTCTTGCCGTAACAATTCCAACGCTGCTAACAGAAAATATATCTGTGATTTTCCAATACTTCTCGTAGCGAATTAATTGTTTTTCATCTCTTGGTATGAACAAGTGAAATTCGCTGCGGGGGTGCAATTGTTTCCATTTGGTTTTTTCAATATCACTTTTCTCAAGCCAGTCATATTTTTTTTCCCGAATGCCGTGCAGGTCAGCATGGTAAATTTTACATTCTTTCTTTTTTTCTTCTTGTTTAACAAAGATTGCAATTGAAACGCCTTGCTGTATGTCAAAAACATTTTGGTCTTTGCTTCCATCAGGAGCGGTTTCTTTTTTCAAAGTGTTTCCATGCAAATCAATGATGTAAATTTCGTTGAACGTATTCATTAAACTTTGGCGCATCCCTCTGAATGTAGGATTATCTAAGTAGCTGTGGTTGGTAATCATTCCCACAATTCCTCTTCCTGCTTTGTGAATTTTCCATTGTGCGAAGCGGAGGAACTTTACATAATCGTCTTGCAACCATTTTGGATTTTTCTCTCCAAGCGGTGCTCCATCAACTTTAAAATAACTCTGCGCTCCATCTAAATCCTCTTTCAAAAGTTTCTCTGTCCAGTCATTTTTATTTGCAGAGTGTCCGCTGTAAGGCGGGTTGCCCATGATAACAAGAATGGGTTCGTTCTTTTTCACCTTTCCTGCTTCGTGGCTTTCTTCGCTCAAACTTTCCAAGCCGGGAATTTGTGTCTGGCTCAGGTCTTCCATGTCGAGCGTGTTGGTGAGGTAAAGTTTAAAGCGCTCATCGTCTTTCATCGTGTAACCGAGTTCTTCGAGCAGGAAACTTATTTTAATATGCCCGATGGCATAAGGCGCCATCATCAGTTCAAAAGCATAAAAATTCTTAAGGATGTGGTTGCTCATGAATTTGTTTAATCCGCCATCGCCATATTTATCGGTGTATTCTTTCACGGCAAGTTTGATGGCTTCGGCCGGAAACGTGAGCGTGCCGCCTGCGGGGTCGAGCAGCGTAACTTCTTTTGCAGCCAAACCATCGGGCAGGGCAAAATGTGTTTTCAAAAGTTCGTGCACACTGCGCACAATGTAGCGCACCACCGGTTCGGGCGTGTAATAGACACCGCGCTTTTCGCGCGTGGCGGGGTCATACTCGCTCAGGAATGTTTCATAGAAATGCACGATGGGGTCTTCGCCCTTGCCTGCCCTGTAATACTGGTGCAAAATTTTTTTTGCATCGGCAGCATTGAGTACTTCGGCAATGTCATCCACCATGACTTCCATCGGCTTCGGCAAATCGCCCTGCGAAATAAATTTAAAAACATTGCGCAGGATGCCGATGGTTTTCGGAATCAGTTCGTAGGCAAGTTTCCGGTTGAAGCCGTTGGTGCTTCGTGTGCGGGCGGCAAACAAACCATACGTAATGGTTTGTGAAAACAAATCGGCAAAGTCCTTTTCGCTGAGGTTGGCAATCAGGTATTTCCTGAATGTTTCATAAAAGCCATACAGTTCACCTTTGCCTTTCTGGTGCTGTTCAATTTCCACGCTGATTACTTCATCGCGCAGGAAGCGTGTGCGGTGTGCAAGTTCGATTGCTAATTGTTCTGCTGTGGTGATGGCAGGCAATGAGAAGCCGAAAAATTTTTCGAGAAGCGCGTTGAATTTCTCTTCGTTCTCAACGGGAGGAACAGCACCAACTTTCTTTGCAATGTGCACCCTGCCGATGGAAACCTTGTCAATTCTTTCTCCGTCACGGTATAAACGGTACTCGTAAAAGTCAGTGAG
>DATDOJ010000294.1:0-8083 GCA_035293345.1 Bacteroidia bacterium | reverse complement strand
AGCAACAAAATTAAAATTATTTATTTAGCAGGCAAGAACTGTTTTGCTATCCTTTAAAAAGCATAAATAAGTGGAATTGCTTCTGTATTAAAGGATATGCATGAGTCACTTATCGTGTGAAATAATGACGCTGTCGACTTGGGGTTTTGAATAATGCTGACTCAAGTTGCTGGTTGATACACATTTTATTTTTTTCAATTTCAATAGCCATGACCTTCAGGTCGTGGTAAAAGAACATTTGCCTGCATCGGCTTTAGCCAAATATTTTTTTATTAATTGTTCCGGCTAAAGCCCTTGAACTCCTTATCATTGGTTCCCGACCTAAAGGTCGGGGTTATTATTTTCCAATCCGATAATAATCGGGATTTACCTGACGGCACAAAATGACAAGGGCGATACTTTACTAATCGGGGAGCGGAACAATTTCCAATTTAATATGCTTTCACTTCTTCGGCAGAAACTTTTTCACCGCATTCTTCTTTTATGTGTTTGCTTTGCCATTTAAAATATTCTTTGTCGGTCATTTCATTTTTCTTTTACGCAAAATTACAATTTAATAACAACAGGTCTTGGCTACCGCTTTTTGCTTGCGCTCGAATCGACCAACGGGGGCATAGTTGTCCATTGCTTTGCCTCTCGCTCGAAACTATGCCCTACCGGGAATCTAATTTCTATCTGTATAATAAATAAAATGGTCAATAGCTTTTTCGTCCTTACCATGCGACAGCTTTATGAACTCCCGGAGGTTTTTAAATTCCGGAGCATAATGATGACCGTTCTTAAAAAGATTATTGATTCCGGTGAACGGTGCTTTTATATTTTTTTTCACTGCAATGGCTACTGCAATGCGCATGCTTCTAACAGGGCTGTCTTCTTTTATAAAAGCTTCATCCTTGCAGGCAATCATGCTGCTTAATTTTTTCAGTAAATCCCCATTGCTCAGCTCAATGGCAACCCAGAAACCTTTATCAACGCTGCTGAAAAAATTACTTAATAAAGGATTGTCATAGTCCTGTTTACTGATAACGGGGTATGTGAAATCATCAAACATTTTCAATGCCTCTTCTTCCTCACCAAGATAGCAAAGGCAAAATGCCTTTTTACATTTCACGGCCATCAGGTCATATTCAATAAAAGGATTATCTGTGGTGAGCGCAGGAATGCGGTCAAGAATCTGAACTGCTTTTTGTATGGCTTTGCCTTTTTCCGGGAGCGAAATAGTATCGAGCATCATCTTATGCATCAATGCCGTAGCCCAGTGAAAGCAACACCACAAGCGCGTTTCTTCCTCGAGGTAATCCCACGCTTCTTCATAATAGCGGTCGGCATCGTCAAAACTGAACACACAGGTTGACATCTGTCCTTTAAGCATCGTGACCAGTCCGTAAAACTGTCTGCTCTCCTTATGTTTTTCCGGAGTTTCGTTCTTCAGGAGTTGTGTCATGCTGTAAAAGTCAGCTTCAGCTATCAGATGCTGCATACAATCTATCATATCCTGCGCACTGACACCTTGCGAAAAATCGGGCGCTGTCGTAGTGTTGAAAGGACCATAGTCCTCCATGTTGAAACTGCTTGTTTCTTTCCCGATGTTCTTGATATGGATAACCAGGTTATCATCATTGAGCTTATCGAAATCAACAAATTGCGGAGGCAGCAAATCGCGCACGGTAACGAGCTTATCGCTCAGCGGCTCTAAAGTGATTTTTTTTCCCGTTATCTTTTTATCGGGCTTCACGGCAACCGTTACCTCAAGAATTCCTTTACCGAAATTCAATAGCCGAATGTGTGTATCGGGTGTCCATTTATGATATGCAAATGACATAGTTAATTTTTTCAATGTAAATGCAAATATAATATCTCCCCGGTCGCAGATGCCTGCCTGCCACTGCTAAAGCCACCGGCAATTGCAGGCAGGCGTCTTGTGAGCGCTGTCATTGTAAGCATAGCGAAGCAATCTGTTCGTGTCAAAAAAATCAACTAAAGAAATTCCCCTTAAAAGGACAGGGCTATCAAGTTCTCCACCCTAACCATATAAACCGTCTCCATCGGCACCCCATCATCAAACACAACCGTTGCAAACCCCTCCGCCCCTTCAATCGGGTACTGAACAACTTCAGCATAACCCAAACAATCATCTTCTTTGTAAACCTCAACCTTCTTCCCCGCCTTCAACTCATCAACAATCTCCAGTTGCTCCATCACAATATCCTTCACCTCATCATCCTTCAGCAAAAAGAAAAGCGATGGAGAAACATTCAGCACACCCCTTTTAATCACACCCCTGTTCTCATAATCCAGCATCTCATTAGCAATAATCCTTTTGTAATTCTCTTTCATCATCAAAATGGTTTTAATTGTTCTTAGAAATTAATATCCCGAAGCCGTGTCCCCCTTCTCTTTCGGAGAAGGGGTTAGGGGATGAGGCGCATCTTCCAAATCATCAAACGCCATTCCACCCCACAGGTTTTTCTTTTCTATCAGTTTTCTAAAAACTTTTAAGTCCCGTTTGTGGAAAAAATTTCTCTTGACAAACACACTCTATATTATTCCTCAACACTTGGACTTGTTCAGCATTCATTTCCGTCATTCGTATTCTAAGACAACAAAAATTATACTTTAGCCTCGTGAAACAAACCATTGAAATATTTCCATCAGAGAGGCAGAAACTTTTCGACCAACTCGCTGATAAGTTAGAAACAGCTTATCACTTTAACCGGAAAGTAGTAAGTTTTCAATCCAACAAAGAAGAACCACTGTACCGATGGTTTAAATACAAAGAAGGTTTTTCTTCGACACTTGTAAAATACTTTTTGACAGAATATTCTTCTAAAGCGGGAAAAGTTTTAGACCCTTTTGCCGGAATAGGTACTACATTATTTGCAGGGCAGGAATTAGGTTGGAAATCTTATGGAGTTGAACTTTTGCCTGTGGGTTCGTTTGTCATTAAAGCAAGGGAAGCAACAAATGGTATTGATTTGGTGTTGCTGAAAAATACAATTGCAAATATTTGGAATGAGGTCAAAAAAATAAAGCAACCAAAAAAACATATCAATCATATACTGATAACAGAAGACGCTTTCCCTGATGAAACCGATGAATGGCTGAATAAATATCTTACTTACTGCGCATCTGTTAAAGATGAAAAGATAAAAACCATTCTTCAGTTTGCAGCTTTTTGTGTGCTTGAGGAAATCAGTTTCACAAGAAAAGACGGACAGTATTTGCGTTGGGATTATCGTTCAAAAAGAAATCTCCCGGGGAAGCCATTCGACATTGGAACGATTTATCCTTTTCAGGAAGCAATGAAGAAAAAGTTTTCTCAAATAATTTCTGATTTATCACACGGCAAATCAGACACTCTGTTTGAGCAGTTTGAAACTAAGAATCATAAACAATATCCTGTAAAAGCAATTGAAGGTTCATGTCTTGAAGAATTGCCGAAACTTGAAGATGATTTTTTTGATTTTATTATTACATCACCTCCTTATTGTAATCGGTATGACTATACACGAACCTACGCCTTGGAGTTAGTTTATCTTGGTTGCAACAACGAACAGGTTCGCAGCTTGCGGCAGGCGATGTTGTCTTGTACGGTTGAGAATAAAGAGAAAGTTGATTACCTCAACCAGTTTTATTCGGCAGCCGGTAAACAAAAAACATTTGACAGAGTTATGGAAGTTTATAATAACTCAAATGCAATGACCGAAGTAAATTCAATTCTTGATGAATTAAATAAATTAGAAAAGCTCAACAACAACAACGTTCCTCGAATGGTTAAAAATTATTTCCTTGAAATGTGTTTTGTTATTTATGAAATGTCAAGGGTTACGAAGAAGAAAGGATATTGTGTAATGGTAAATGACAATGTTCGTTACGGGGGCGAAGAAATTCCGGTTGATTTAATTCTTTCCGAGTTTGCGGAAAACTTTGGGTTCAACATTAATAAAATTTTTGTTTTGCCCAGAGGCAAAGGCAATAGCAGTCAGCAGATGGGCAACTATGGACGAACCGAAGTCCGAAAATGCATTTACCTATGGCAAAAAAGATAAAGAAAAAGAACATTAAGATTTTAGCGGAAGCACATAAAATCAGCTACCGCCTTCGTTCCACATTTTTCTACCGTAAACTTTACGAATACAAAACATTTGGATTTTCTTCAACCATTGCTCAGTTAATTCCTCACTTGGAAAATTATAATTGGAATGATTTCGAAAACTGGGGAATCAGTAAAACTGCATTTGACATTATTGAGAAAAGTAAACTGAAAATGATTCAGGTTTTTTCTCATCCGAAATTATTAAGGGAACATCCTGAATTAATTGGTTATTACAGAAACGTAGCAGTGCTTTCGCAAAAAGCAACAAAGTATTTAAGCAACATTGACCCTAAGCGATTTGAAGAACATAATAAAACTGACATAACAGAAACACAAGCAACTACACTTGCCCATCTTTTCAATGAACATGTATCTCTTATCATTGAAAATGCGCTCGAACAATTTAAGGAACAGGAAATACATGGTTTGCTTTTCGCATCAACAGGAGCGCAGATTGATGGCTCATGGAGAAATGCAATCGGAGAAGAAGCGGAAAAAGTAGTTCAGGTAATGCTTACCCAGGAAACCATAAGGAAAAATCTTTTGGAAGCATTCATCATGCGAGAGAATGGTAAGATTGTAACCCCGGACAAATCAGCACTCGAAAGAATTATTAAAAATATTAAAGAGATAAAAGGAATAATGCTGACTAATCAGAAATCAATTCTCTTTTCGAGCGAACCGGACTTAACCATCATAGGCAATACAGGAAAATCAGAGTTAGTAATTGAAGTCAAAGGAGGAACTGACCCCGCAGGTGCTTTAGAAAGATATGGAGCATCAAAAAAATCACTCGAACATTCCATCAGGGAAAACAAAAAAGTAAAAACTTGTTTTCTTGCATCATGCATCACCGATGAAGTCGAGACAAGAGTAAAGGCAGATAAAACCATTTCAAAATATTTCAACCTCACTAAGGTTCTTACCAACGAAAATTACAAAGCAGGATTTTTGAAATATGTTTTTGATGTTGTTATGAAATAAGTATTAATATTTCGTTTTTGTTGTCTGCTCCAAAAAGGGATACAAGCTTTATAATTTAACGGAAGAAGAAATAAAAATTGTAGAAAGAAAATGATTTTGAAAAACATTTTCAAGCGAAAAAAGCAGATGCCAGTTAAAGTAGAACAGCAAGTTGAAACAAGCCGCTTAAAGGAGTTAAAGCAGTTGAAGCAATTAGCTAATAATTACTTAAACTTTTATTTGGAACGGAAGAAATATCCAGAATGTTTCGAGCGAGAGCAATAAGCATTAGCCATCTACGACCTTTCATTTTTCCAATCACGCTAATCAAATCAATCATCATTAATCAAGGTTCAGACAGGGCAAAAGTCCTGTGGACTTTTGAGCCAGACATTCAAAGGCCAAAACCCCAAAAATCTTTCCCATTTCCCAATCGTAAAGCCCCGGGCAGCTAACGTAATCCCCCGAACACATTTCTAAACAGCCCGAGAGGTCATCGAAAACGCCCGAACACATTTCTAAACAGCCCGAGAGGTTATCGTAATAGCCCGAACTCATTCCTAAAAAGCCCGAGAGGTCATCGTAATCGCCCGAACACATTTCTAAACAGCCCGAGAGGTTATCGTAATAGCCCGAACTCATTTCTAAACAGCCCGAGAGGTCATCGTAATCGCCCGAACTCATTCCTAAAACATACGGGAAGTAATCTTAATCGCCTGAACACATTTTCAAAAAGCCCCGGAGGTCATCGTAATCACCCGAACTAATTTCTAAATCATCCTTGGAAATTCTTTTCTCATCAGTTCTATTTCCTGTTTACCAATAATCATTCCCCTTTTTACCCTATTATCTTTCTGTTATCTCATAATTTAAAGCGGTTTAATAAAAATATCCTTCATCCGTTCCAATTAAGTCATTTTCAATATTTTATTAACTTTTTGTTAAATACTTTTTCTTGTCAGCAATATATTTTATCCTCACTATTGTCCCATCAATCTTTTCAACCCATTCTTAATTCTTAACTCTTAATTCTTAATTCACTTTACTATGGCACTTCAAATCGCCTCCATCAAACAAGCGTACAACTGCACACAAGATGAGCTCTACGCAACTTCATTATTAATCATGGATAGCTTCGATGCTAACCAGGTATTCTTCAAAACCAAAAAAACAACCTACACCCCCGCTTTCGGAGCAGCGCTGCGTGCAGAAATTCTTGCTGCCAAAGCTCTTCCCGATTTCCAGCAGCGTGGCGAAGCACAGGAAACCTTCAAAGTACAAATGGAAGAAGCCGCTTCCGATGCACTCATTATATGGCGCGAACTCGAATCCCTCATCCGCGATTCATTTCCTGTACTCGAATACAAAACAAAACGCGAAGCAGCCGGATACACACACTATGCACTGGCAGCAGGAAACGATTGGGAAAGCGTTTCATCACTCATGCAATCAGGCAGCACATTCATTGCAGACCATACTGCTGACTTAACCACCGGAGGAATGCCCCTCACCTTCGAAGCCGATTTTAATGCAGCCAAATCTTCTTTCGACACACTCTATGGAAATTTCAAAGGCGCAGAACAAACCTCATCCGAAAAGCGCGATGAAAAAATAACTGCCAACAACAACTTCCATAAAAAAATCGCCAATCTCTGCGAAGACGGGCAAAAATACTATCGCAATGTTCCCGCAACCCGCGAGCGTTTCACTTTCTCTAAAGTTCTTGAACTCGTCAGCGGTCCGGGCATTTCAACAATCACGGTTACTGTTCCTGCTGGCAACTCAGTTACAACAGATGCCGTCATTGCAAACAGTCCAATCATCAATGTCGGAACAATTCCCGTATTTGTCTGTGGCGGTGCCGCGGCTTGCGATGTGCTCACAGCAACATCAATTCCTGCAGGCGGTCAAATCACAAACACCTTCGGGCATCAGGTCACCCTCACCAATAGCAACGCAGCAACCGATGCATCCGTAAAGCTCCGCGTCTCCAACGCCTGAGTTTTTTCTTTTGCAACAATCAGGAACCCTGGCTCAAAAAGTCAGGTTTTTTTTCTTCTCGCTCAAACAATATTTGTTCTACGTAGTCATCATTGGCACGGCAGGAAAAAGCCCGCCCAGCGACCAGGCATCTTCGGCTGCGCTGTAGAATATCTTCAGGTTGGTTGCTAAACATCTTCCGGTAAAACCGGGAGATGTTTTTTTTTGCGGACTTTAAAAACCGGTTACGGCTTTCTTCTCAAAAGAGAAAAAACTACGTGATGAAATTCAGGTACAATTTTCATCAGGTAGGTGAGTGCTCCGAAAATTAATGTGATAATCAGCGAGCGCATAATAATATCAGCAACCTCATTTTGAATATGCGGAATAAAATAAACAGCAGCCCAGCACAAAAGTATATTCATGAAAATAAGGAACGTGTTTTTACCCAACGGCTGCAGGTGAAAAAATTTCCAGATAAAAACATATTTCATGCTGTTAAAAATAAATGCCGATAACGCTGTTGCCAATGCTGCACCTTCAATACCGAACTTTGGAATAAAAATAAGGTTGTTGACAACAGCTATAACAAACAAGGCAATCAGCATCCATGTTCCGTAAACATATTTTTCAGAAGTGTAAATGATGGAGTCGTTTATTCCTGTTGCCATATTGATTAGTGTTCCGATGCTGATGATGAGCACTACATTTTTCCCGAGAGCGAAATCCGCATTGGGCATCAGCTTAAAGAGGGAATCAATATTTAAATTAATTCCGAGAAACAATAATCCTCCCAGCAGGAATAAATATTTGGAGGACTTAAAATAAATTTCGCGGATTACCTTCATATCATTTTTCACCCATGCTTGCGAAATGGAAGCGATGCCAATTTTCTCCAAAGCTCCGAGAGGCGCTTCAATTACGGTCGGAATAAATGCTGAGATGGCATAAATTCCAACTAATGAAAGCGGAACAAATTTTCCGAGCATTACCACATCAAGATATTTTAATCCGAGCAAAGACAATGCAGCAAAAGAAAGCAGC
>DATDOJ010000293.1:0-5018 GCA_035293345.1 Bacteroidia bacterium | reverse complement strand
GTAACGAACCGGGACATTAGAGAGAGGAGTAGCTCCGTTATTTTTAATGGTTACACTTACGATAGTGATGCCTAAATTCTGACAACCTTGTAGTGTGCTTGCATTAGGGCTGTTAACATTGGTGATTCCGGCATCCACCGCAAAGGGGCATGCAAACAGTCCCGGGTTTTTATAGATTGAAATACACCTGCGCCCTTTGCTTCCATTGGCAAACACAGCCCGGCAGCCATACCAGTACGCAAGATTTCCGTTAACCGGATAATGAATAAAGCTGTTGGTTGCCGAAGTTGCAATCGAGTCCATATAATAAGTTCCCAGCCGGCTGATTTCATACCATGCTGCCCCCGGAACCGGATTCCAGACAAGACGAATGGAATCAGGGCATGCCCAGCTAACCGTGAGAGCTGCAGGTGTTCCGATAATAGAAAATTTTTCAGCGCTCATACCGCTTACCGCACCGCGGCTGACACGGATGCGCGCCTGTCCCGTAAGGTTATTCGCAACAGTCCAGATGTATTGCAGCGTGCTCTGATTTATGCCGGAAGCAATATTGAGCCATGTTCCACCATTATCAATTGAATATTCGAGTGTAAACGTGCCAAGTCCTTTCGCGGCATCCCAGCGGATAATTTCATCTTCAAGCGGAACAAATCCTTCTCCACCGATGGGGTAGGTTACTGTAATTGCATTCGTACGGAATTCATATACTAAGTAATATTGCTGGGGTCCCTGCGGAACAGCGAAGCCGTTTACAGAAACACTGTAACTGCCGGCTGATGGATTATCAATAGTAACCTGTTCTATATTATTCAGGTGGTCGGGATTCCGTGTCGCGGGAGCCGTTAAGTTCACAACATTAGCAGTAGGGTCTAAAATCCACGGATTGAATATTACAGACGAAGGATTGGTTACCGTCATATCGAGGTCATTGATAAGATAGGTTGTAGCGAGAGGATTTCCGCCCTCGTCATGCCAGTAAATCATTACACGAAGCTGAAGCGTTCCGGCAGGAACATTAATGGTATGTATGTTGGTTCCGCTTTGCGAAATGGTTGCACTTAAATAGCGGTTATCTTCCAGCGTTTGTACCGCCCGCAATGAATTTACGCGGCCGTATCCATACGTGTAATCAGGTCCCGGATTTCCTATGTCTTCAGCGCTGTTGAGCAAACATGCTTTTATTAATGCCGTGGGAGCATCGGGTGCGGAGTTAAGTTCTTTATACGCCTGTATTAACTGCGTGCATATTCCGGCAATACCGGGACATGCAGCGGAAGTGCCGCCACCGACCTGGTAAGTATTTCCTTCATCCGTTGACAACTGATTTCTTCCGTTCGAAGAAATATCCGGCTTGATTCGTCCGTCAGAAGCAGGACCGCGGCTGCTCGTGGGGTCTAACACTTCCACCTCATCAAGGTTTGCCACGGTGATTACATTTTTGCCCTGCTTATATCCTCCGGTAATAACTCCCCATCCGGCTCCGGCACCGTAACTGCAATTCCCGCCCTGGTTATTTCCGGCAGAGAAAACAAATTCAAGCTGAAGATTATCATGGATGGTCTGGTCACCGAACTGAGAATCGGTTGTGTATTCATTGCATCCCTGCGAATAACTGGTGGAAGAAACCACCGTACCATACGAGACATTGTTCGCAACCGCATCAACAATCTGCGGATAACTACCGATATCAAAAACATGCAACTGAACACCGTCAGCCATGCCGCGTATTACCGGGTCGAGATTTCCGCTGCCTGCAAGAATACCGCTTGTCATATCGCCATGGTCGCCCCCCGGTGATGCAACATGATTCGTAATCCTGCCTGTAAAATCAATGTGCGGTCCCACCAACCCGTCATCGGCTAACGCGGCTGCCACTCCGCTTCCGTTGTAATGGCGTCCCATCGCATAATCGGCACTGATGACATTGGAGCGGTGCAAGCTTCTGCCTTTGGTATCGTCAGGAGTTGATGGTGGCGCTGCGGCATCCACATAATACACCCATGGCTGCTGTGCGAGAGTGAATATTTTTTCTTCGGAAATACGGAGGGTGAGTAAATGATTCGCAGGGAATTCGTCTGTAACATCACCGAAAGCAGTTGCGGCAGCGCGTGCTGCTACAGGTTCAATGTTGTGCATATACTGAACGCGGAGAACAGCCATTCCCTTTGACGGCTGAGCATAAGCGGGAACTCCTTCGAGAAGTTTTTTATTGAGCTTGTTCAGCGCTTCCACCGGAATAACACTTCGCACATTAAGACCGTTCAGCTTGCTGCGGTCATAGTTTACCGGTATGGCAGCTACGTACGCCTTGTGCGGCATGTACTGTAGCAAAATAATTCCCGATTGTTCAATTGAATTTTTCTCTTCCGGAATATTGTTGAACTGTATGAAGCGGTAATAATAATTGTTGAACACTTCGGCAGGGGCAGGGGCTCCGTCACTAATAAAACTTTGCAGGTTCGCTTCAGGAACTTGCGCTCCGTTCTGAAACATGATTCGTGAATCCTGTGCGCTTGCTGTGTAGGCAGCGAGCCATGCAAACAATAGTATTGTGTGTCTTAGATTTTGCATGGGTATCGGGTTTTGATTGAGGTTGCTAATTTACGAATAAGGGATTGCAACAAAGTAAATCATTTTAAGAATTTATTGTACCCAACTCTTTAAGGTTTAGTTAGCAACTGCTTCTCCCTTTTTCAAATTACATCTTCACCACTTTCTTCACCGTTTTATTTCCTTCCTCATCGGTTACGGTGATGAAATAAATTCCGGGAGTTAACTTCGACACATCAATAGAAAAAGTTTGAGGTTTGAGGTTTGAGGTTTGAGGTTTGAGGTTTGAGGTTTGAGGTTGCATGCTGAGAATAACCTTCCCGACTAAGTCAAGAACTTTTATGCTCTCCACTTTGAACTTTGAACTTTGAACTATTATTTCTTTCGTGGCGGGGTTGGGGAAAAGAGAGAAGGCATTTTTGTAAGTAATATTTATTACTCCATCAATAAGATTGCAGCTTGTTGCAGTGTCAGGATAAAGTGTTATTTCGTTTTGAGTAAAGCAGATAAGAGAATAATCTGGTCCATCAGTAACGTGAAGTGAAGGTTCCGTCAAACCATAGGTTGATCCAATGCCTTCTATCAAATAAATATTATACCAAGAATTTATGTACCATCTTTTTCGATAATCACCTCCCACCAAAACTGAATCAATAGTAATAACCGTGTCGTTCGGTGAAGCAAAGGACTCAAGTACTCCCCTCAAAGTGTCGCCTACTTGCATATTGAAATCATAAAGCAATGAATCAACCGAAGAATTCGGATAGATATAATAAACTCTTCTCAAAGCAGTGTCTTGCCTCACACATCCCATATAACCTGTATCTTGAGTTTGTGCCATTCCGGGACAATTTGATTGAACAAATGGAATGTAAAGCTTATGATATTGCTGACTGTTAATGATGGTATCACCATTAATCATGTATGAATAGTGTTCAGACAAGTAATTGTATAACGGAGGACCACAACCCCAAATTTGCCCATGGTTAAAATTCCACACCGCATTAGAATCCGGAAACGGATGATAGACCGATGTCTGCGCTTCAACAAAAAAACTGCTCATAAAAAAACAGAAGCATAAAACTTTTTTCATTATTTCCCCAGTTTTCATCCTCATTACACTCGTTTTTATGCTAATTATACTCCTTTTTACCTAAATTCTACTCCCTTTTATCCTATTTTTACTCCTTTTACTACACATTCTACTCCTTTTTGTTCAAATTCTACTCCCTTTTAACATAATTCTACTCCTTTTAACCCAAATTTTACTCCCTTTTTCCAAAAAAACACGTGAAAATATCTTTAAAGGGAGTAAAAATTTTGCTAAAGGGAGTAAAATAAGCAATAAAAGGAGTAAAAACGAAGCTAAAGGGAGTAAAAATATTTTTAAAAGGAGTAAAATAAGACCTATAAGGAGTAAAATCAGCAATGAAAGGAGTAATTAACGGTGTATAAGCACGGTATATTTGCCGGCTTTCAGCGTATCGGGGTTCACCACGGTAATCGTGCTGAATCCCTTGGTCATCCCCAGCATTTCTCCGGCAGGAACTATGATGGGCGTGCCCGTTGTGCTCTTTCCTGTATATACATGAAGCACAGTGGCGCCCTCATTCTCGAACGTGCTTCCTATTACAACGCCCGAACTCGTCTTGGAGCTGAGAAGCGGTACTTTAGTCGCTCTCTTCACAGGCGCCCGCGGGCTGTCGTCAATCGTATAACCCCAATCGCCCGCCTTTTTTTCTTTGCCCACAAACGTGTTCACTATGAACCCGCCTATTTTGCGAAGGTGCGCCATCACAGGGTTCCATAGCACATCGCGCTGCTGCTTGCGGCTCTCCTTCTGGATGCGCTCGGCTGCTGCCGCATCGTTGTCGTCAATCGCCTGCTGCGCATCGAGGGACATTTGCGCAAGGTTAATGGTGGGATTCTGCTGGAGAAAAACCGCCAGCGGGCTGACATCGGGCAAAACATAAGAGGCATGCTTTGTTATGATGGCGTCTATCAATGTTTTGAGGTCATCGGGCGTTGTGGGAATCACAATGCGCTTGCCGTTGACGGTGGCGCCCCACGCACCGAGCTTCTGAATATCGTTGACATAAAACGTTTTTAAGTTTTGCATTAAGGCGCGCACATTTTTTGTGAGCGCACGCACTGCAAGCTTTGCCGCCTGCTCAAATGTTTCGGCATTGCGCCCGTGTTTGAGGCGCTGTGTTTCGTGCGTGTCGGCACTGGCGGCAGCAAGGGCGTCATTGGCAAGGTTGATATTGTTCTCAGCCAGCATGGCGATGAGAATGCTTGCAACTCCATCGGCAGTGTGCTTTGCCGATGCGTTGTCAAAAAGTTTGCGCTGCGAAACATAGTCCGATGCGTAGATGATGCGTGCCATGGTAATTTTTTTTTTTAGGATTGGTCGAGGCAAATGTAATAAAAAAAAAGTATTAAGTATTAAGTATTAAGTATTAAGTATT
>DATDOJ010000292.1:0-2248 GCA_035293345.1 Bacteroidia bacterium | reverse complement strand
AGCTTGACATGGACAGGATGGATTACCTGAACCGCGACAGTTTTTTTACCGGAGTTTCGGAAGGCGTAATAAACTTCGATCGAATCATTAAAATGCTGAACGTTCACAACAACGAGTTGGTTGTGGATGCCAAAGGAATTTTATCCGTTGAGAAATTTATCATCGCGCGCAGGTTGATGTACTGGGCGGTCTATCTGCATAAGACCGTTCTTGGCGCTGAACTTTTAATGGTCAGCATTCTGAAACGGGCTAAAGAACTTGCTTTAAGAGGAGAAGAACTTTTTGCAACACCATCTCTTAATAAATTTCTTCACAACAATTTTCACCACAGCCATTTTCTGTCAGATGAATCGCTCCTCGATTCATTTGCAGTATTAGACGACTATGATGTTTTTGCTTCAGTAAAAGTTTGGACTAATCACAGTGACAAAATTTTGTCGAAACTTTGCGGCTGCATGGTGGACAGGAAACTTTTCAAAATTGAAATCAGCAGCGAACCGTTTGATGAAAAACATATTGTGCAAAAACGCGATGCGATTTTAAAATCTCTCAACATCTCTGAAAAAGAATCACACTATTTTATTTCCACAAGCAGCATTGTCAATCATGCTTACGACAGCATGCAGAACCAGATTAAGATTCTTTACAAAGACGGCTCGGTGAAAAATATTATAGAAGCATCAGACCTGATGAATATTTCCGCGCTCTCAGTGCCGGTGAAGAAATATTATTTGTGCTACATACGACTCTGATGAACCAGCGTGTTGCAAAATTATTTTCCCGTTTGCAGAATAAGCACACGGAGTTGCTTGAAGAACTGGATAAAGTCGCACCGGAAATTCTTGAAACATCTCCCGGGAAAAATAAATGGTCTGTCACACAGGTGATGTTTCATCTCGATTCTGCGGAATCAAACTCTGTTCTGTATGTTTCGAAGAAACGTTTGGGAGCAGCCCGGTTGAACCCAACGGGATTTGAATCACAGTTGAGATTAATCATTGCCATAGTTGCCTTTTATCTTCCCGTAAAATACAGAGCGCCCAAAGTGCTTGGTGCAATGCCTGAGCGTGTGCGTTATTCGGAAATAAAAAATACATGGATTGAAACGCGCACTAAACTTTTTTCACTTTTAGAATCGCTTCCCGAAGACGAACTGCGCAAGCCCGTTTTCCGCCAGCCGTTTTTCGGGTACTGGAACATTTTCCAGATGCTTTGGTTTATGCAGATTCATTTCAACCGTCACCGTTTGCAAATGCATCGGGCGATAAAGAAATTAAAAAGCTGAATAATAAATTCTCAGGCAGTTTGCCTTGCATTTCTGAAAAACAAAATCAGGAATGTGAGAATAAAACTTGAAACTGCTCCGATGGCAGCCATCAGTCCAAGCCGCCACAAATGTCCCCACAACGGTTCGAGAAGTGCAGGAGGATTTTCAATGGTAATTATCTCAATGTAGAGTACAAGCGTCATAATTATAAACGTAAAAAATCCTGCAAGGAAGAATACACGGATATTTTTTTTGTCTTCAGGTTTAAAAGTCATTAAAGCAACAATCAGAACAATGGGGTAGGGGACAATTTCATACCATCCGATGTGAGTTAACTTAATGGTGAGTATAAGCAGCAGCCCTCCTGCAATTCCCCAGAATAGACCTGAGGTGATTGGTTTGGTGAAGTTTAACATGGAGGTGATTTTTTAATTATGAAAAATAGAATCTAAAGGGTTCTCTGAATTAAGCAACAAGAAAATATTATTATCATTCGCTTTCTCTTGAAAACCTTTCAGGTTTGGGTTCGCTGAAAAGTTCCGAATATCAGCCAAAGATAGGTGGTATTCGGAACTTGCAAAAATCCCGAGCACCCGGGACGGAACGTTCTCAATTCTGCAACTCACTCCACCCTCACCACAATCCACCCTGAGCGGGTTACGAATCCCTTCTGAAGTAAGCCCCGGTTCAGAAAAGCCATTTTTAGCAAAATTAAAGGGCATAGTACCTAAACCATCTGCTTTAGTTCCTACTCCATTTGCTTTAGTACCTAAACCATCTGCTTTGGTTCCTACTCCATTTGATTTAGTTCCTAAACCATCTGCTTTGGTTCCAATTCCATTTGATTTATACTTAACGAAATCAGGTTTAAGGAAAATATGTTGGAAAGAGTTGAAACTTTTCTGTCATGAGATTTTCGAGTTCATGCCTGTATTGCTCTATGTTTCTTAACACCTCCATTATTTTTTCTCTGAACACTGA
>DATDOJ010000291.1:0-8643 GCA_035293345.1 Bacteroidia bacterium | reverse complement strand
TTTTTGTTGACCTACCAATGCCGAAAGGCACATAAAGCCAATAGAAGGTTTTTTATCTCTCACCAAACTGGTTAGGAACTCTTGTCTAACCAATGGGTCGGGGTAGCATTTTTCGAAATAGTAGGGATACAGATTTACTGCCTTCGCATCTTCTTCAGTAAAATAGCTTTGAATGACTTTTTTATTGGCTTCAACTTTTAAGTCTTGAAATTTTTTGCCGTTTATTTTTCCGCTAACACTTAGCAACTCTCGTTTGAAAAGCCAAACCAAATCGCTACCCGAATGAATGCCCGAAGAAATAGACGCACCTGCTCCAAGGAACAAATCAAATGATTGATTTGAAAGCACTTTAAAACTTCGCAAAAAGGTGTCTTTGTCTATTTTTTGCATATCATTTCCCTGTCATTCCGTTTATAAATATTTCCAGTCTTGTGCGCCGAATGCTTTGACTTATTCAGGAAAGGAAAGAGAAAATGCTTTGCAATTTTTCTTTGATGGGGTTGGCACACTCTTTTGTAGGCTTTGGTTCGCGCGGTAGCTTGTAAAGCATTGCAAATGTATGCTACTTTTGCTTTAGCTTTTCATTTTTTGTCCTTGTTGAATCGTTCAAACAGTTTTTTCAGCATCCATTCCTGAACTGTCTTTTTGAAATCTGAACTATCCATTACCCTATCAAATATTTTTGAGTTCTCGTCCATTCTTTCAATGAGTTTATGAATGAACACTTCTTCAAAGCCATATTTGAAATTATCAATCTCGTTGTTCTGGGCTTGCTTCTTCAGAGTTTCATCAGCGAAAAGTTCTTCTTCAATCTGGTCAAAGAAAAGTTTGTCGGCTTTATCAAAGTCAGTCCCGAACTTTTCATTAAGCACATCGATTATTTCAGAGAGTTTTGCTCTTTCATCTTTCGGTCTACCAATTCCTGCTTCTGTTGTTGTCTTTAATCCAACTTCTCCTTGTGATTGTAAAGTGATTGAACCCTCTGTAATTTTTTGTAGTCGGTAATATTCCAACGCAACATCATTGTCAAGTTTCAATCGTTCAATGTAATCTGTCTTTGGAAGTTTTGTCAGCAACAATCTTCCATACGTATAAAGTTTCTCTAACTCAACATCTTGGAATGGCAAAATCTGTGAGAGAAAAGAATACAAGCGGACAAATGATGTCAAACCTTTTTTGAATTCGTCTTGCTTCGTTTCTTCTAAAACTTTGAAACGGTCTTTGGCAGGGTCAATCCATTTATTTAATTGTGAATGGTCTTTCACATTGTGATTGCCGTCTTTAAAAAAGATTTCTGCAAAAGCATTTATTTCACTCCACTGGTAAACCTCTACTGCATCTAACTTCCCTCTCAAATCATACAAATGATTCGGGTCGGTGTTTTCTTTAAGTGTTGTCAGTTCGTAGAAAGGCTGGAACGATTGGTAAATTGTGTCTTGCTCATTAGCAAAGTCCAAAACAAAAGTGTCCTCTTTTCCAGGTGACATTCTATTCAAGCGTGAAAGTGTCTGCACTGCTTTCACTCCCGAAAGTTTTTTATCTACATACATCGTATGCAAAAGCGGTTGGTCATAACCTGTTTGATATTTGTCCGCAACCAAAAGAATTTTGTATTCGTCCGTATCAAATCTTTCAGGCAATTGCTTTTCACCAAATCCATTCAGTTCTGATTCTGTTACTCCGTCTGGAAATTCTCCATCTTTTACTTTTCCTGAAAATGCAACTAATGGTTTTATGTCATGGTATTTATTTTCCTGTAAATATTTCTTGAACTCAACGTAGTAACGCAAAGCATGAAGCCGTGAGCTTGTAACAACCATTGCTTTTGCTCTGCCACCGATTTTCTTCATTGTTACTTGTCTGAAATGCTCAATGATAACTTCCGATTTCTGTGAAAGGTTGTGAGGGTGTAATGAAACAAATCTTCCTATGGCTCTCGCTGCTTTTTTCTTATTCAGCAACGGGTCATCTTCAATTGATTTATTCAAACGGAAAAATGTTTTGTAAGTCATGTAATATTTCAACACATCTAAAATGAAATTTTCTTCAATGGCTTGCTTCATTGAATACAAATCAAAAGGTCTCGGCTTTCCGTCTTTTTCTTTTGTTCCGAAAACTTCAATCGTCTTTGCTTTTGGGGTTGCAGTAAAACCAAAGAAGGACATATTCGGTTGCTGTCCTCTGATTTTTATTTGCTCTCTGATATAATCGTCTGTTGTTTCTTCACTCTCTGCATCTGCTCTTTCAGCTTCATCCAAAGTTTTTGCTGAAAGCAATTCTTTCATCTTTCTACTTGCTTCTCCCCCCTGACTGCTGTGTGCTTCATCAATTATCACCGCATAATTTCTGTCGGGCAAATCTTTAATCTTGTCAAGTGTGAAAGGAAATTTTTGAAGTGTTGTAATGATGATGTCTTTTCCTTTTGTAATTGCTTCGGCTAACTGTGTGCTGTCTTTGTCAATCTTCTGAACAACTCCTTCCTTATGTTCAAACTGGTAAATTGTTTTTTGTAACTGGTCGTCAAGAACTGTTCGGTCTGTGATAACTACAATACTATCAAAAATTCTTTTGTCGGTCTTGTCATGCAAACTTGAAAGTTTGTAAGCTAACCAAGCAATGGTGTTGCTCTTTCCGCTTCCTGCTGAATGTTGAATTAAGTATTGTTGTCCTGAACCGTTTTGCAAAGCATGACTCCCTAACTTTCTAACGGCTCTCAACTGGTGGTATCTTGGAAATATCATTGATTCCTTCTGATATTTTTTCTTGTCAATAACAACATCTTCAATTTGCAAATGCAAAAACCTTCCGACAATATTCATCCAACTATCTTTCTCCCAAACTTCTTCCCACAAGTATGCTGCACGATAACCGTTTTCATTCAAAGGATTTCCTGCTCCATTGTTCAATCCTTTATTGAAAGGAAGAAAACGAGTTTTACCTCCGTCTAATTTTGTAGTGAGATAAACTTCATCAGGGTCAACGCTGAAATGAACCAATGCCCTTTTCTTAAACTGGAAAAGTAATTCCCGTGGGTCACGATCATAAGTGAATTGGCGTTTTGCATTCGTTACATCTTGCCCTGTGAATTGATTTTTCAATTCAACAGTTGCAATCGGTAAACCATTTAGCGAAAGTAAAAGGTCAATGCTATTTTCATTCTTCGTGCTGTATTTAACTTGTCGTGTTACATACAGTTTGTTGCTTGCATAAAGTTTTATCGTTTCCTCATTCAGTTTGCTGTCGGGTTTGAAATATGCCAACTTAAACTTTACTCCGCTGTCTGTAATTCCGTGCCTCACTACTTCCAACATTCCTTTCAAGTCAATTTCTTTTACTAATCGTTTTATCAGTTGTGTTTCTGCATCACTTTTATAAAACTGAACAAAGGTTTCCCATTCTTTTGCTTGTGTTGTTTGCAGGAATTCTAAAACTGCTTTTTCATCTAAGCAAAGTTCACGACTGAAATTTGCAGCACTTCCTTCTATCCATCCGTTTGAAGAAAGGTGAGAAACAACTGCTGTTTCAAAAGTTTGCTCGGTGTGTAATTTATTTTTAGTGACGGTCTCCATTTTCTGATTCTGTATTTGTTACTGGTGGTGGCTGAATTTCTTCAACTTGCGGAATAACTTCTTGCTCTATAGGTGCAGCAACAACCTCTTGAACTGCTTCCGCTACTTGCTCTTGAACTTCTGCAACAACTTCTTCAACCGCTTCTGCTATTGGCTCTTGAACTGCAACTGCAATTTCTTCTTGTTGCTGTTCTTCTTCTTGCTCGTTAATTGCAGGGTCTTGCAAATCGTTCACAACGCTTTTGTAAAAAGAATGCTTCAATACTTCAAGCAATAAATTTCTATCTGCCTTGCTAAGTTTTGCTTTTCGCTTTCCATTCGGATAACAATTCTCTAAAAAGGAAGTGTATTCACCGAAAAGAGTTTCCGAAATGATAGTGAGAGTTTCAGGCAATTCAATTTCGTGAATTACCAAAGTGTCTGGGTCAAAATATCTCACATCTGGTTTTTGAAATTGTAGATATGGTTTGCCTAAAAAATGTGGTTTGCCTTTTATGCTTTCCCACATCACTCCGAAAATTTCGTTGTGTCCGCTTTTGTAAACCTTAGCAATCTGCAATGCACCTGCTACGGTTGTGAACTCAGGGTCTCGGCTAATGATGGTCAAAACCTTTAGCGGTTCCATGTCCAAAACATTTTCCGATTTCTCGCCTTCAAATTCTTTACGATATTTTTCTCTTGCTTCTGGAACAACATCATCATCGCCAATAAAAATTACCTGTCGTGTTTTTTTCTCCGCAAGACAATCTTCAAAGACAAATATTTCTTTGTCTGGATCGTAAAAGATTTTGAACAAAACAAAGTTCTGAATTTCCCAACTCCAACCGCCAAATAAGAATTCTGCTTCGGCTCTCACTTCATCAATTGGTTCAACAGGGTCGCTGATTTGATAAACCAATTCAGTGAATAAATCAGAAACGAAAAGTGCAAGGTCTGAAATGTCTTTTGACTTGTCCTGAAAATCTTTGTTGTAACGAAGTGCTGTAATCAAATTCAGAATAAGCGGATAAGCTCTGTCGGTTCTTCCTGCGAAACATATCAAAGCATCTTTTCTTGGCAAGTCAAATAATTTTATTCCTCTCCATCTTTCGCCTGAACTCAAGCAACTGTCGGTGGCGAAAACTAATTCGTCATTCTCTCCTGCTTTCCGTATCCATGCTGTGCAGAGTGTCATGCTTAATTTAAAATAAGTTTACCTGTTACTACTTCGTTGATGAGTGATGCTTTGTATTCCTTTATAAGTTCAATTTCTTTTTCAATTCGTTTAACTACCGTTTTAATTTTCAAGTCGCTTTCTTCAATCTTCTTTACAATCAATTTCATTTCATCAATATCCATTACTGGAACTGGAATGTCTTTGTTTTGTGATTGATTTAAAATTGCCAATGTTGCAGCGTTTGTAAGGGCAACAATGTTTGGTCTGTTTGCAAATAGAAAGTAGCAGTAAAATATCGCTTCTGTTTCGTTGTTGAACACCATTGCATTAATCTGTTGATTAGAACTTGCAGGATTCAATATGTAACCTACTTTTCCAAGTGTTGCTCCGATGCCAATAATCATCACTGAATTTGCTGGAAACATTCTTACAACTTCTTCCGAAACTGCCAAATCAGAAATTGTCCGTGAAGATTTTATTAATTCCAATTCTTCACCAAAGTCGGAAGGGGTAAACCAATTCACTTCTCCATTGTAGTATTCTTCTTTTGCTGATGGGGGAGTATTACCTGTTTGAACATATTGTGCAACAAATTTTAGTCGCTTCACTTCCCAATGCTTCGGAACTTCTCCAATCATATTTACTCCACTTGGTTTCATTTCAGATTTCGCATTCAGTCCTTTCGTTACTGCATCATTGATGATTGCAATTCGTTCTTCTTTTAATTTCTCAATCAGTTTTTCTTTTTGAGAAATGAGATTGTCAATTCGTGTTGTCTTGTCGTCAAGGAATGCCGCAATGTTTTCTTGCTCTTTTTCATCGGCTGTAATAGGGAGTTTTACATCACCTAATATGCTTCGGCTTATTCGTTGCATAGTTACTCCACGGGAAATAAGGTCTGTGTGTTCGAAATATTTTTTACTTGTCATTACATACATCAAATACCTTTTTAAAAATATTTTTTCAGGCCTGACAATAACATTGTCAACCGATGTTACTATTCGCTTGCCTAAGTCGGGGATAATACAACTTCTACCGATTGGTGGATTCAATCTTGAAATGAGTAAATCCCCTGGGAAAACTTCTGTGCAATTCAATTTTGCAAATGTTTCTTCCGAAATAAATCCTTCGCCTTGCTCTTTATAAATTCCTTCTCCAATGTTTCCTGTTGTTATGTATCGTAAGTTGCCGTTATCGCTATCATAAATTATGTCCTTGCTTTCAATCCAATCACCATCAAGGAATAAAGTGCCTTCACCAATAGCAAGGTATTTTATTTTTAGTGTGTCCCAATGTTCTGGGATTTCAGGACACCAAAGCAAATCAGTCGGTTTGTATTTTATTTCTTTCATCATTGCTTGATTACTTCTTCAATTAAACCTTCGGTTTCTTTTTCCAAATTCAAAATATCTTTTCGTATGTCGTTCAAACTGCGAAGCGGTTTGAACTCATAGAAATACTTCGTGAAATTTATTTCGTAGCCAACCTTCGTTTTGTTTTCATCAATCCATGCATCGGGCAAATGTGGTTTCACTTCTCGGTCAAAATATTTTTGAATGTTTTCTTTTAAAGGAATGTTTTCATAATCTCTAAAATCAGCATCAGGAATTTGCTTTCCGTTTTTGTCTTTAAGAACTTTCCCTTTTTCTTTTTTTGGTCTCTCCACTGTAATTCTGTTATAACCTAAATCTGTGTTGTCAAAAATTTTGCAAACCTTATTCTCTTTATACTCGCCATAAATTTTTGTGAGTTCTGCAATTTGGTCGGGTGCAATGTATTTTCGCTTATTGCCTAAACTCCGCATGTTGTCTTTTGCACTTCCGTCTTTGCTGTAAGCCGTTGCGTTTATGAGTTGCACTTTGCCTTTCCGCTTTTTGCTTTTACGGTTAGTTACTATCCACAAGTAAGTGCTGATGCCTGTGTTGTAAAACAACTGGTCGGGTAGTGCAATGATTGTTTCCAAATAATCTTTCTCAATTATCCATTTGCGGATTTCACTTTCTCCGCTTCCTGCACTTCCGTTAAACAATGGACTGCCGTTGAAAATAATTCCTATCCGTGTGCCTTTGTCCTCTCCGTTGTTTTCACTTTTCATTTTGCTCATCATGTGCAAAAGGAAAAGCAGTGAACCGTCATTTATTCTTGGAAGTCCTGCTCCAAACCTTCCACTGAAACCGCTGATGTTGTGTTCGTCAGTGATATACTTCTGTTCCTTTTTCCACTCAACACCAAACGGCGGATTTGAAAGCATGTAATCAAACTTTTCCTTCTCCAGTCCGTCGGTTGTAAAAGTGTTTCCGAATTTTATCTGTGTCGGGTTTTGGTTTTTAATCAGCATTTCCGATTTACAAATGGCATACGATTCAGGATTTATTTCCTGTCCGAATAATTCAAGCCGTGCATCTGAATTCATTTCTTTCAAGTGCATGTCTGCAATAGAAAGCATACCGCCTGTTCCACATGCAGGGTCGTAAAGTGTCCGCACAATTCCCGACTTGCGAAGTGCATCACTGTCCTCCTCAAAAAGAATGTTCACCATCAGTTCAATAATTTCACGGGGAGTAAAATGTTCTCCTGCCGTTTCATTGCTCACCTCCGCAAACTTTCTGATTAAGTGCTCAAATACATAACCCATTTCCAACGCTTTGAGGTCTTTGTAACTCTTTGTTGAAAATTCTTTTGCGACTTTCAGCAAAAGGTCGCCTTCGTCCAACTTTGCAATCTGCTTATCAAATTCAAAGTATTCAAAAATCTCTCTGCCCTGAATTGAAAAGCCGTTGATGTAGTTACGAAGATTTGGTTGAATGTTTGTTGCATCATCCACAATCCTTTTCAAAGTGAATTTGCTCTTGTTGTGAAAACGGTAGCCAGTAATCGTGTTGAGTTTTATCTCCGCAATCTCTGTGTAGTTTTTTGTTTTCTTGGTGTCGGCTTTCTCCAACTTTTTCAAGCGGTCTGCTTCTGCCAATACTTTTTCTTTGGTTGGTTCAAGCAACTCGTCAAGCCGTCTGAGAATAGTGAAAGGCAAAATAACTTTGCCGTAATCGTGCTGCTTGTAATATCCTCTGAGAAGATTTGCAATGCTCCAAATATCGTTCGCTCTTTCTTGAAAATTCATATTTTGAGTTAGGGTATTGATTAGGTGTTAAAATAGGGAAAATCTTTGCTTACTCCAAGTTAAATTGTGCTTACGGTTACCAGGAGCTATTTCTTGTTGTATGTTCCCCGCTACCATCCAAATCTACTAAATTCCCCCTAATAAGTCTCCTGCAATTTTTCCGCAGTTTCCAAGCGTCGGAAAGACCATGGTGTTCCGCATGGTTGAGATCCTGCAATTGGTGCATTTAATTACAAAAGTTCTGTTTTGTTTTGCAGTTTCCCGGTTGCATAATTTTTTGCAATGACCTTGCTATCCTCACCATAGATGTGCCAATGCTGTCTTTTTCCGTAAACTGCGATTATCCGATCAAATCCCTGGTGCGGCAGTACCGCCAACTCGGCAACGCCAGAAGCTGCAAACTTATAATTAGACTTGAGCGCAATTTCATAATAGTTACCACCGCCATTCTGATATTCAAATATCCTCTCAATTCCAACATCAATGAATTGAAAAAGGTCGGCCGCAACTTGATGCGATATGACTGATCTTTTATCAGGCCAAACAACACCCATTTTATTTGGATCATGTTTGTCGGATAGAAGTGAATTATTGGACAATGCATTGAATAGGCATTGCTTCAAGTCTTCTATTGTTAGGATATTGTCCGCCACCATTCAGTCAAAGGTTTTCTCATAAAATCATAGATGCATTAATACACTTCCCTTAACCCCTCCGCAATCTCCAACACCGCAGGACAAACCATCGTATTCTGCATCGTCAAGTCCAGCACCTGATACATCTTCTTCCTATTCGTATGC
>DATDOJ010000290.1:0-23006 GCA_035293345.1 Bacteroidia bacterium | reverse complement strand
TCCGCTCTGTAATATCATGAACTGCTCCAACAAGGCGAATGCAATTTCCCGTTTTATCGAAGGTGGGTGATACACTTACTTCTCCTGTAAGGCGACCGTTCGGATAATCGGATGTTTCCTCCCAACGAACAATTTTTTTCTGCTCAATAGCTTCTTTGTATTTTTCCAAAACAAGATTTAACGATGGCTGAGGAACAATATCATTCACATATTTTCCAATGACTGCATTGTGAGGAATTCCGGTAGTCCTCACAAATGCGTTATTGACAGAAGAGAACAAGTAGCGTTCGCTTTTTTCTATTTCCAAAACGAAAATAATATCCGCAGTCGTATTATATATTGAAGAAAGCGATTGCTCCCTTTCATGAATAATTTCTTCTGTTCTTTTCCGTTGTTCTTCCTTTTCATAATTCTCAAGGGCAAACGAAATATCTCCGGTTACTTCATCAAGTAAAGCAATTTCTGCATCATCAAAAAAGTTTAGCTCAGAAGAATACAAAGAAAATGCTCCTGCTATTTTCCCGAATTTTTTTATTGGCAAAGCTATTAAGGAACGGTAGCCCCGATTCAATGCTTCGGCTTTCCATGGCGCCATCAACGGGTCGGTTTCGATGTTGTTGCAGATGATATGCCTGTTTTCGCGCATGGCAGTACCGACAGGACCTTTTTCCTTTGGCTCTGTGTCTAAAGGAATAACTTTTATTTTGGAAAGATAACCACTCTCCTCACCCGCATGCATCACAGGAATTACTTTTTTTGTTTCCTCATCTATCATTCCTATCCATGCCATTCTGAATTTACCTATATCAATGGCGATGTTGCACGCCTCTTTGAAAAGTGTTTGCTCATCCGTAATGTGCACAATCATCTGGTTGATTTGGCTGATGAAATAATAAAGACGATTGACTTTGATGAGCTTTTGTTCTGATTTTTTTCTTGCGGTAATGTTATCTATAGTAACACATATTCCGATTACATTTCGTCCCTGATTCAAAACGGGATTGCCTTTAATTTTGTACCAGATAATTTTTCCGTTTGTCAGAGGATAGGTTGTTTCATAGTTGATGGTCTCTCCTTTCAGAACCTTGTCGAGCATGTCATTAAATTCTCCCTGTCTTTCAGGCATAAACATTTCGATAAAGCTTACATTCTCGCGAAACGGAAACCCGAATGATTTTTCTGCAAAATGATTTACCTGTTTGTTAAAGGATATTATCTTGAAATTAGTATCAATCAATAAAAGTCCAGTATCGGTACTTTCGAAAATGGCGCGAAGGTTTATTTCGGATTGAATGAGTGCTTTTTCAACCGCCTGTTTTTTCTGTGCTTCCTTTGCTTCTTTTAAAGCGCGGTTAACTTTAACAGATAAGCTGAACAATTTATCTTTCAGCGCAAAATCAGTTACTCCGTTGCGGATTAGTTCAATGGAATTTTCTTCACCGATAGTTCCGGATACAAAAATGAACGGAGTGTCGGGCGAAATTTTTTCTCTTATCTCAAAAGCGGCAAGTCCATTAAATGCCGGAAGAGAATAATCGCAAAGAATGATGTCGGGGGCAAAATTGCGGAGCGCATTTATATAAGCATTCTCGGTTTCAACAATTTCAGTGACGTGTTTGATATTCCCTTTCTTCAACTCGCGCTGAATTAATTCAATGTCATTCGAATCGTGTTCGACAATTAATATTTTCGTTACCGCATCTGTCATAAGCTGAATTCCTTTTAATAAGGAACCTGGTTTACTATCATCCAATATAAACCGAGCTCAGAGATTGCTTTATGAAACTGCTCAAACTCTACAGGTTTCACCACATAGCTGTTTACTCCCAAATCATAACATGCTTGTATGTCCGGGTCTTCCTTGGAGGAAGTGAGCACCACTACCGGAATTTTCCGCGTGCGCTCATCCGCTTTCATTCTCCGTAATACTTCAATGCCATTTATTTTAGGCATCTTTAAATCGAGCAAAACAACTTTAGGTCCATCCTCCACTTTCCGGTTGGCATAATTGCCTTGTGCAAAAATGAAGTCCAACGCTTCGGTGCCATCCTTGACATGCAAAAGCTTGTTGGCTAAATTGTTTTTTCTCAATGCGCGAATGGTCATTTCGGCATCGTTGGCATTATCTTCTACCAGGAGGATTTCTGTTTGCTGGTTCATAACGTTATGATTGGTTTAAAGTGAAATAAAATATTGCTCCTTTGTTTACTTTGCCCTCCGCCCAAACTCTGCCTCCGTGTTTGGATATAATTCGTTTAACAATTGCCAAACCTACCCCGGTGCCTTCGAATTCTTCATCGGAGTGCAGGCGCTGGAATACACCAAACAGTTTATCGGCATATTGCATGTCGAACCCGGCTCCGTTATCTTTTATGGAGTAAATAATTTCATCTCCCGTTGTTTCGGAACCGATTTCAATGATTGCCTTTTCTTTTTGTCTCGAATATTTAATGGCATTTGAAATTAAGTTCAGCCAAACCTGCTTCATCGTTACGGCATCGGCCTGAGCGGGAGGTAGTTCACCGATATGAAATTTAATATCGCGGTGGTCTTGCTCATTTTTCAGTTCCCGCCAAACTTCGTGAACCATGTCGCGCATGCGGATATTATTCTTTGCTAATTCTTTTCTGCCGAGGCGCGAGAAAGCGAGAAGGTCGTCAATCAACTACCCCATTTTTTTAGAATTACTCGTGATGTTGTTCATCACGCGGTTGGCCTCTCCGTCTAACCGGGTTCCGTAATCTTCTTTAAGCATTTGGGCATAGCCGTTAACCGCCCGAAGCGGTGCGCGCAAATCATGCGATACAGAATAAGAAAACGATTCTAATTCTTTATTTACAGTTTCCAATTGAGCGGTGCGTTGCTGAACACGCTCTTCCAGTTCGATGTTCAATTGCTGCAGCGCCTGTTCAGTTTTTTTTCGTTGCGTAATGACATCAAAAACCGCTATGAAGTATTCTTTCTCACTACTGTACACTGCAATATAGAACCACATATCAATTGATTCTAAATAAACTTCAAATCTTTCGGGTATGCCGGTTAAAGCCACCCTGTTGTATGTTGCAAATAATTCGGGGCTGTCTTTTTTGATGCCCGGTATTACTTCGGTTACTTTTTTCCCCACCACATTTTTTAAGCCCGTGAGATTTTCGAAAGCAGCGTTCACATCAAGATAAATAAAATCGGTTGGCTGGCCGTTTTCATACATCATTTTGCAATAAGCAAATCCTTCTATCATGTTTTCGAACAGTGAACGGTAGCGCAACTCACTTTTCTGCAACGCCTCTGTGCGCTCATTTACTTTTTGTTCCAGTTCTGCATTCAGGTTTGCCAACGCAGCTTCGGCTTTCTTCCGAAGGTTCATTTCGCGCGTAATGAAATAGGCGAAGCCGCAAGCCAACAAAATGGCGAAAGAATAAATGATGGTAATATATTTTAAGTTGTTGTTTACAGAAAAAGCTGCACCCTCTTCTTCTGTAACAATAACAGCCCATCCATAGCCGGGAATCTGTTCATAAGCGACTAAGCGGTTTTCTTTTTCTTTGGTGTTGTAAAGTATTTCTACATTTTTTTCTCCCCTCAATGCTTTCTGAACTCCCAAAACCGATGAATAATCAATTATCGAATCGCTTCCTTCGTATTGCGGATTGATGGCTAAGTGCCCCTTTTGGTCAACCACATATAAAAAACCCGTACCGCCTACTCTTATGCTCTTACACCATGTGAGGAGCTTATCAATGTTTACCTGCAGCACGAGGATGCCGCGCACTTTTCCTGCCTCGTTTTTTATGGGTGCAGCAAAAGCAGTTACAATTTCACGGGGTGGTTCGGAGCGTTTATAAACTTCTGACAAATATGGTTTTCCCGTTTTCCTGAATCCTTTATACCAATCGCGCTGAGCATAACTTTTACTTTTTAATTCGGGCGAGTGCGGCTCATCTGCCATCAAGGTTCCGGTGGTGTCAGTAATAAGCACGCGGTCTATGTATGGAAAATCTCCCCGCACTTTTTTCATTAAATCAATGGAGCCATCCCAATCCTGTTTATCTACGCGCTCGCAAACCACCGGGCGTGTGGAAAATGAAAGCCCCAAATCGGTGACACGGTCTAATTTCTCCTGCAGCACATGAGCCGAAAGCGAGGCAACGGAACGTCTTTCTTCGTAGATGCGTTCAATCGTGCTTTGCCGGATATGCAGGTAGCTGTAAACTGCCACCAGAATAACGGGCAGAACAATGCCGGCAAAAATTAATATCCTTCGGTTTAAATTCATTTTCTTAATCTGAGTTGTGTTTCATATTGCCTGTAAGTTTTTCCAGTTCCGTCCGGTTTAAAATTATCACCTCGCGCTGCTTGGTTTCAATTATTTTTTTTGAGTTCATCCTGCTCAGAATTCTTGAAATCGTTTCTCTGGTCAACCCTGTCATCAATGCAATATCTTCTTTTGAAATTCTAACCACGCCTGCTTTATTACTCAGCGATAGTAGTGCCTGCGCCAGCTTCGATTCCGATGAACCCGAAATCATCAGTAATGAATGTTTGTAAATACGTTCCTGTTCGTTTTGCATTTGCTCCATCAACTTTGAACAGGCGGCTTTATTTCGTACAACAAAGTTTTCAATGTTCGATTTGGGAATTGCACAGCATACTGCATCTGTAACAGCAACGGCTGTCATTAAATAATGCCGCTCGCTAAGCATTGTTTCAAGACCCATTGATTCGCAGCAATGTGCAATACGCATAATCACCGGCTGCTCAAGTGCATTCTTGTGCTCTAATTTAACATCACCCTCTAAGAGCACATAAATTTTATTGGCATGTTTATTCTCGCTGAAAATAACTTCATCATGTTTTGCAACTACAGAAGTTAATTCTTTTTCAAATTCTGCTAACTCGGCTTTGCTTAACATAGATGCGAAACATTTGTCATAAGCTTTGCATGTAACACATCCGCTTATTATTTTTTCTTCTTCCTGTTCTGACATAATGGTTTCTTAACTCGTATAAAAAAACATGATGGTAAAAATGACGAATGTCATAAGAAAAGACCGTGACAATAATCACACATGCAATTTGATTTTAACAGCAATTCAATTATGGAAATATGTTACCTAACCCTTAGCGTTCGGAACCAAAGGTGTCCGAAACCTTGGTAACAGGTCACCCCTTCGGGGTTTTTAAAATAATTTCTGACTTTATTTCTACAAACAGAAAACCCCTCCGGGGTTATTATAGTTCTGCCTTTTGACTCCGGAGGAGTCAACTGTTTGTAGAGAGAGACAAGGACAATGTCATGAAGCTCCGGAGGAGCGTTCTGTAACAATTTCAGCATCATGTTTCGGACAGTTGTGGTTCGGAACCTTTAGGGGTTTCTCAGGATTTGCAAACATTGGTGTTCGAAACCTGATAAACATATCACCCCTACGGGGTTTCTTTGTGTTTGTGTAATCATTTCTACCAATATGTCGTCCTTATAGGGCTAAGCTTTCAGAGTAGCCATAACTCCGTAGGAGTAAAATATTGGTAGAAATAAATTACCAAGAATCTTTCTTAGCTCCGTAGGAGCGACATATTTTGAAGATTTCAAACACATATTCATGTTTCGAACACTAGTGATTTGCAATCTGCTCAAGAGTGATTTACCCGCTGAACGTCACCTTAATCACCGCGCTCCACTGCCCGATTTCGACATCACCGAGCACACCGCGGGCGCGGTATTCGCGCACTTCGGGCTTGCCCGCCACTGCCAGTGCGCGCGTGTCGTGATAGGGCGAATGATGGTCGTTAGCGAGATGTTCCCATGCGTCAGGGTCGGTGCTGCCAACGGGGTGGCTGTAAATGGACATGGCTTCGACACCATTTTTTTCAAACGAAATTTTTACGCTGCCCGGCATGGCTTTGCCTGTTAATATTGGTAAGTAATCATCGGCAATAAAAATGGTTTCATCGCCTATAATGCCGAGGTTTTCGCCAATGCCTTCGGTGTAAACCGACTTTTTGCTTTTTATGCCTGTAACGATGCCTCCTATAAAAGTGAATATGCCCGCTTCGGTCAGCGCTGGCGCAACTCCCGGGGTCAGCACAGGAAGCGGTCCCAGCGTGGTGCCAGATGGTGCAAAGCTGAGCAGGTCTTTAAACTTGGTCAGGTCTTCGGTGTATTGCCGGCTTTCCGTTATCAGGCCTATGATAAAGGAGTAGATGAGCGACATGGCGGTTACGGCTGCAACATCGGCTGCCTGAATGTTAAACATGGCAGCATAGTTGGGCAGGCGTGCTGCAAACGTGTTGAGCCAGATGACGCGCTGCGCCTCGATGGTGGGTAAATAGGGTTTTCTTTTCATTATGTTTTGGTTTTTGGGTTATGATTGTTCGGTTTTATGCTCATTTTGATGATTTCATCCTGAATAGCGTGTCTCAGCGCCTCGCTGTGACGTCTCAGCGCCACGCTGTGACGGAATTCTGTCACGGAATTCCGTACTTCCCGCATAGAATTCCGTACTTCTGTCACAGAATTCCGTACTTCCGCCACAGAATTCCGTACTTCCCGCACAGAATTCCGTACTTCTTTGACGGAGTTCCGTCTCAGCGCCACGCTGTTGCGTCTCAGCGCGGTGCTGTGACGCAACATTTCTCCGTTTCTGACGCCCGGCATTGACGCAGGTAATGGAATCATTTATACCTGCCCGAAAGTTCAGCGCTGCAATGAGGTGCTTGATAACTGTTGCCACGGGTTTTTGTTTTTAAGCTTTAATGAATTATTTATTTTTTTTGTAAAATAATATTTCATAAATTTTAAAACAGGTCTGAATACTGTAAAGTTTACTCCTGAATTCAGACCATGCCGGATGGACAAGAAGAATAAATATTTGATTCTTTTAAAAATATGTACTTTAGCATCATTAAAATTCAGAAGCAGGAGCAATGGAAAAACCCCGGATTGCAATTTATGATGAGAAGCCGCTGCAGCGGCAACTGCTTCATCACGACCTCGAGCGGCTGCAATATGAGATATTGTATTGCTGCGCCAGCCACGAAGAGTTCGTTCAGAGTTTTCAAATACACCCTGCCGACATCATCCTGTTCAATGCCGAATGCGGTATGGAAAAAGCTGAAAGCATTCTTGCGCAGGTACAACTGAAAAAAAATCTGAGCATTGTTTTTTATTATGCCGAAGGCAATGATGCCTTAGCCCACATCCTGAAAACGAATTACCATGCCGATGCCTTTTTCTGCTCCGGCACCTGGGAAAATATTATTTCAATGCTCGACTGGCTTTCGCCTATGGAGCCGTTGCTGCAGGAAACCGGCCGCCTGCCGTTGTCGCCCGACAATCCGTTTCATAAGATTGTCGAAAACAAAGCGTGCGTGCGCATCCTTCAACTCCTGAGTGAAGGCAAAAACATAAAGCAGGTTTCGGCTATCACGGTCTTGCCTGAAAGCGCCATCAATTATCACTTAAAAAAAATGAAGCACGATACTGGCTGCTCATCCGTTGTGGAGCTGGTGCTCGATGCACGGGACTCCGGCATTATCTGAGCCATCGGTTAGCTGTCTCAATAGTTCTGATTGAAGCCACGCTGTTCGATGCCGAACGGCTATAATAATCTTCCTGAGATTCGGACACATCAGGAGATTTGAAAACCTGCTTTTCGAAAGGGAAATAAATCCCTGATGAATTCTTTCCTGTGATTATTTTTTTTGTCATCCTATTCAGGTCTTCCATTACACATGTAAGAAACAGGTATTTTTTTAGCCAACAAATCATGCCGGTATGCATTAAACAGGCATTAAAATTCTTTAACCATTATCCAATCAACAAAACAAAACAAAATGAAAAACAAATTACAAGTATTGTTCGTGGACAACTCCCCGATTCAATCACGCGGAATCCGCAACCTGCTCAATCATTACAGCGACTATGTTTCCATCGAAGAACTTAAAGGCGACCGGAACATGATTATCAAAAAGAATGCATCACCTGATTTGATAGTGCTCGACAACAATGTGCCATTTGAGGATGGAGCTGAACTTCTTATTGCAATCAGGATGAGACATCCAAAAACAAAAGTTATTATGTTCACCCAAGACCCGGAGCCGTATTACCAAAACATGTGCGAACTGCTTGGCGCATATTATTATTATGACAGTTCTCCTTCATTGTCTTCGCTTCCCGAGCCGCTCAAGCTCATGATTCTCGGCTACCAGATTGCCGCATAAAAAATTATTGCCCGCTCCTGATTGTTTTATTAAACTTTTCTAATACTAATTTAAAATGCGCCAATTTAGAATTACAAAACAAGTCACCGAGAGAGAAACAGTTTCACTTAATAAATACCTCCAGGAAATAAAGCGCGAGGAGTTAATTACAGTTGAAGAAGAAGCCAATCTTGCCCGGCAGATAAGAGAGGGTGATGATAAGGCGATAGAAAAACTTACCAAAGCAAACCTGAGGTTTGTTGTTTCCGTAGCCAAACAATATCAGCATCGCGGGCTGCCGTTAAGCGACCTTATCAATGAGGGTAACATCGGACTTATTAAAGCCGCCAAACGATTCGATGAAACCCGTGGGTTTAAATTAATCAGTTATGCCGTGTGGTGGATTCGGCAATCCATTCAGAATGCCATTGACGAACATAGCCGTATTGTGCGATTACCTTCTCATCAGTCAGACATGATTAAGAAAGTAAGAAAGTGCGCAACAAAAATGGAACAGGAGTTTCATCGTGAACCTTCATTCAAAGAAGTAGGGGAACAAATGTGCATTTCGGCAGAAGTAGTTGCCGATATTATGAGGTCTTCGACCCGGCAGGTATCCATTGATGCCCCGATGGCAGGAAGTGAGGACCTCACTCTCACGGACGTGATAGAAGACAAAGACGGGGAAAAAGCGCAACAGGAATTTTGCAATGAATCGTTCAGGAAAGAAATAGGAGTCCTCGTCTCTTCCTTGCCATCTGATGAAGCTGATGTTCTTCGCTTTTACTTTGGCATAGGCGGTAAAAAGCCATTGACACTTGATGAAATCGGTATTCATATCGGACATTCACACGCACGAATAAGACAAATAAAAGAAAATGCACTTCAACGGTTAAAAAACAATTCCCGTTGTCAGGTTTTAAAAGAATACCTGGGATAAAAAAACTAAAGGATAGGAAGAAGTTTCAGAAGAGAGATGCAGAACCTGCTAAGTTAAGCCGATTGATCCCGATTTCATCGGGAGAGGGAAACCGGGCGTGGAGGTTGTGAGAGTTACAACTGTCAGTTTCCAAATTATTTTAATGTCGAATTTTGAATGTAGAATTATGAATGATGAACTTTTCACTTCTATATTCTACATTCAAAATTCAACATTTATCATTTTTATTATCTCAATATCATCATCCTGTACGCATCCAGCCGGATGAAGATAAAAAGCAGTATGGTGAAAGAGAGCAGGGAAGAGCCGCCATAGCTGAGGAAGGGCAGGGGAATGCCGATGACAGGCGCCAGCCCGATGGTCATGCCGATGTTGACCATGAGATGGAAAAAGATGATGGACGCCAGCCCGTAGCCATAGATGCGCGTGTACACCGAGCGCTGCCGCTCGGCAGCAAAGAGGATGCGCAGGAGCAGCGCCATGTAAAGCGCGATGACGAGAGACGCGCCCACGAATCCCCAGTCCTCGCCAATGGTGCAGAAGATGAAGTCGGTGCTTTGCTCGGGAACAAAATCATATTTGGTTTGCGTGCCCTGCAGGAATCCTTTGCCGAGAAACCCGCCCGAGCCGATGGCGATTTTACTTTGGTTCACGTTGTAGCCCACGCCTTTGAGGTCGGTCTGCTTGCCGAGGAGAACATCAATGCGCGAGCGCTGGTGCGGCTGCAGCACGCGGTGATAGACATAGTCAACGCTCATGACCATGCCCGATGTGATGACGAGCACGGCAGCAATGAGAATGATGCTGCGTTTGTTTTTGCGCGAGAGGAAAAAGATGAGCAGGGCGATGCCTGCGAAGATGCCGATGAGGACAAATTTGTTTACGAGCAGGGCAAGGATGAAGAGTATGATGGCAAGAAAACCGAGCAGGAGGAAATTGCCGGACAGCCCTTCGCGGTAGAGGAGGAAGATGAACGACATGAAGACGAGAGCGGAGCCGGTGTCGTTTTGCGCCAGCGTGAGCGCCAGCGGAATGGCGATGATGATGCCCGACATTATTTTGGTGCGCATGTCTTCCATGCGTATGTTGAGCGAGGAGAGATATTTCGCCAGCGCCATGCACGTGGCGAACTTGGCGAACTCGGAGGGCTGCAGCTTGAACGCACCGATGTCAATCCATGCTTCGGCACCTTTCACCTTGCGTGCAATGACGAGTGAGGCGATGAGCAGGATGATGATGGCTCCATAGATGGCATAGGAGAACGCTGCGTAGAATTTTCCGTCAATGATGAGGATGATGAAGGCAGCGAACAGCGCCACGGCAATCCAGAGGAGCTGCTTGCCGTAGTTCTGCGTGATGTCGAAGATGCTGGAGTGTTCTTCGTTGTACACCGCGGCATAGATGCTGAACCACCCGATGCATACGAGCACCAGGTAAAGGCACACCATGAGCCAGTCAATGTTGGCGAGGATGTTTTTTTGTTCGCGCATTTATTTTGGGAACGCAGATTTATTATGATGGTTATGATAGCTTAGGATAAAAATCATAACAAATCTTAATCATCATAACAATCCGTGTTCTATAATTTTTTAATCCTTCTTCATTACCGCCACCTCCTTCACCGTATCTTTTTTCACCACGGGCTTTTCAATTTTCACAGGAGGAATTACAACGCCTTCCTTCATTCGCTTTTCCAGAGCTGGGCGGGTGATGGAGTCGGTAAGATATTTTTCAATCATAAGTGAAGCAATGGGAGCCGCCCAGCTTGAGCCCCATCCGCCATTCTCTACCATGATGCCGATGGCAATCTTTGGATTTTCCCTCGGGGCGTAACCCACAAACAGCGAATGGTCTTTACCGTGAGGATTTTGTGCCGTACCGGTTTTACCGCAGACCTCTAAACCTACAATCTTCGCTCCCGCAGCAGTGCCGGACTCAAGCACTTTCTGCATTCCTTCAATCACAACATTGTAGTAAGAAGAATCTATGTCGGTGTAATTTTTCTCAGTGAATTTTTTATCGGTGTATGTTTTGTCGCCAATCTTTTTCAGGATGTGCGGGATGTAGAAATATCCTTTGTTCGAAATGATGCACATCGTGTTCGCCATCTGGAGCGGGGTGATGCCCAATTCTCCCTGCCCGATGGAAAGCGAAACCACAGTGGATGACTTCCAATGTCCCTTTCCAAAATACTTGTCGTAATATTCCACGGACGGAACATTGCCTTTCAATTCCTGCGGTAAATCACTGTACAGCCGTTTGCCGATTCCGAATGTGAGCACATGGTTTCTCCAATTCCGGTAGCCCTCTTCAGCGGTAGAAAATTTTTTCTGGTCTATGATAGAACGGAAAACATTGCAATGATATGTGTTGCAGGAATGTTGAATGGCAGCTACAAGACTGATGGAATGGTGAACCGCATCGCACTTCACGGTTTGCCTTCCCATGTGATAACCGCCATCGCAGTAATACGTTGTGGAAGGAAACAACGTGCCTTCCTGCAAGCCAATCAAATCGTTGATGAGTTTGAACGTGGAGCCGGGAGGATAATACGCCATCAGGGCACGGTTGAAGAGCGGCTTGTAAGGGTCAAAGACAAGCGAGGCGTAATTTTTTGTCCTCTCTCTTCCGACTAAAAAATTCGGGTTGTAAGCAGGCGTGCTTATGCAGGCGAGAATTTCTCCCGTCTGCGGGTCAATGGCAACCAAGCCACCGGTTTTATTCTGCATCAGTTCTTCGCCATAAAGTTGCAGCTTCGCATCAATCGTAAGCGTCAGGTTTTCTCCGGGCACAGCGGTGGTGTCGTACTTTCCCTCTTCAAAGCTTCCCTTCTCCCGATTGAACGCATCCACCATCACTACGTGCACACCGCGCTTTCCACGCAGCACTTCCTCATACGACTGCTCGATGCCGCTCTTGCCGATGTAGTCGCCCTCGCGGTAGTAAGGTTTTTTCCTGATCACCGCGCTGTCCACTTCACCGATGTAGCCAAAGAGATGCGCGGCAACGGGATAAATATATTTTCTCAGCGTGCGCGACACACAATAGAACCCCGGGAACTTGTAGAGTTTTTCCTGCAGCGTTGCATACGTTTCGGGCGACAACTGTTTTTCGAAGATGGATGCTTTTACCCGCGAATAATTTTTCGCCTTGGTAAACTTTGAGATGTAATCTTCAATCGTGATTCCGAGCAGCGAACAGAATTCTGCAGTGTCCGTCATCTTCACCTGCTTGGGCGTAATCATCAAATCGTAAACGGGTTTATTATACACGAGCAACTTTCCGTTGCGGTCGAAGAAGACACCGCGCGCGGGATAATCGGTGTTGTATCGCAGCACGTTGTTGCTGGCAGAGCGTTGGTAGCTGGTATCAATCACCTGTAAGTAAAACAAGCGCAACAAAAAAATAACCCCGATACCAAGAAAGATGGCAGAGATAATCAAACGCCTTTCAGAAATCTCTTTCATTTATTTCTCCCTCTGGCTGGTGGTGACAAGCTGCGCGGTAATCAGCAGCAGCACAGTGACGAACGTGCTCAGGACAATTTTGCCGAGCGTGAAAAAGAATTCGCTCATGCGGAATGCTTCAAGAAAGAAACATGCGAAGCTGTGGAGGAAAACAAGCAGCAGAGCGTAGGTGACAAACCATCCCAATCCCATGGTGGCTATTGTCGGATCACCGGAAGAATCGTATCCGTCACGCGGCTCAATCACTCTCAGTACACCCGGTCGGCAGAAAGCCATGAACACCAGCGAGGCGGCATGCAGTCCGCCTGTGTTGCTGAACATATCCATAAGAAGTCCCATCGCAAGAGCGAGAAACAGCATCATCGGCTTTGGCGTCTCAAACGGGAGAAAAAGAATAAAGCCGGCATAAATGAAAATATTAACAAACGTTCCCACCTGCATGTTGTTGAACACTACAATCTGCAATACGGCAAGCATAACGAACCGCAGGATATTTTTGACTAAGCTACTGCGCATCCCTTATTTTTTCTTCAATAGATTTTCGTTCTTCCTTGAAAAGGTAATTCACCACATATACATTGGATAGTTTCTGAAAATCTTCGAAAAGTTTTATTTTACAGATGAAAAAATTTCCTCCCGCATCGAGCCGTATTTCTTCCACGGTTCCGATTAACACACCTTCAGGATATACGGAAGAGTAACTGCTTGTTTCAACCGTATCACCTTTCAGGAACGCAACGTGCTTGGGAACATCGCTGAGTGTGGCGAAGAGAGGATTACGCCCGTCCCAGGTGAGCGAACCGAAATAAGCGTTCTTCCTGAAGCGCGCACTCACGCGTGAATCCTTGTGAAGAAAGGACATCACCGAGCAATAATGCTCCGAAACATCTTTCACAATTCCAATCACGCCTCTGCTGCCGATGACTCCCATTTCACTTCGGATGCCCGAGCTGCTTCCTTTGTCAAGAAGCAGATAATTCTTTCTGTGGTTCACGCTGTTGCTGATAATGTGCGCCCCGATGAAACTGTATTGCTGATGACGAAGTGTATCGGTAATTTTTATCTCGGAAGCCGAATCATACACATAGGCGGAAGGAGTCAGCGAACGCAGGTATGCATTTTCATCAAGCAGTTTTTTGTTTGACTCCCTCAGGTTCAGGTATGACCTGAATGAATCCATTCCGCCCTGCACCGAGGTGCTCAGCGACAACGTTGAATTAATAAAAGCCGAGCGGTGAAAATTATTGTTGGCTACGATGAGGTAAAAGCAAAGCGTTTCAAGCAGAAGAAACAGCAGGAAGAAATTGTATTTCCAGAGGAACAGGAATAGAGTGCGCATCGCATGATGAAAAAGTTATACGTTACACGTTATTAGTTCTACGGCTGTGCGGTATCAATTGTGAGTCGTATAACATATAACATTTAACGTATAACAGTTTTTTTATCGCATAAGGAATTTAAACCTGTCAATATTCTTGAGCGCAATGCCTGTGCCGCGCACTACAGCGCGCAGCGGGTCCTCGGCAATGTGAACGGTGAGTTTTGTCTTCATGGAAATTCGCCTGTCAAGCCCCCGAAGCAAAGCGCCTCCACCGGTGAGATAAATTCCGGTGCGGTAAATATCTGCCGACAATTCAGGCGGAGTCATTTCAAGCGCTTTCAGAATTGCTTCTTCAACTTTGGAAATGGATTTGTCGAGTGAATGTGCAATCTCCGTGTACGAAACAGAAATTTCTTTCGGAATTCCTGTCATCAAATCCCTGCCATGCACTGCATAATCGGGTGGAGGATTGTCAAGTTCAGGTAGTGCCGAGCCGACTTCAATTTTTATTTTTTCTGCCGAACGCTCGCCAATCAAAATGTTGTGCTGCCTTCGCATGTAGTCCCACACATCATTCGTAAAACCATCCCCCGCCACACGGAGGGACTGGTCGCACACAATTCCTCCAAGAGCAATCACAGCGATTTCACTTGTGCCTCCGCCTACGTCAATCACCATGTTTCCCATCGGCTCTTCCACATCAATGCCTATACCGATAGCCGCAGCCATCGGTTCGTGAATCAGGTAAACTTCTTTCGCGCCTGCATGTTCTGCCGAGTCGCGCACAGCACGCTTCTCCACTTCGGTGATGCCGCTCGGAATACAAATCACCATGCGCAGCGAGGGAGCAAACAGCCGCCTGCCAGGATTTATCATCCGAATCATTCCCTTAATCATGTGCTCGGCTGCTTCAAAGTCGGCAATCACACCGTCTTTCAGCGGGCGAATCGTCTTTATGTTTTCGTGTGTCTTGCCGTGCATCATCATTGCCTGTTTGCCGATAGCGAGAACTTTTCCGGTCATGCGGTCCATCGCAACTATGCTCGGTTCGTCAACAACAACTTTGTCGTTATGAATAATCAGAGTATTTGCTGTGCCAAGGTCTATGGCAATTTCCTGAGTGAGAAAATCAAAAAAGCCCATGATAAGTTTGAGGTTTGAGGTTTGAGGTTTTGGGTTTGTTGAGCGAAGCGTCCCGATAGTTATCGGGATTATCGGGAAGGGTTGAAGTTTGAGGTTGTAAAAATTGTTACACTTCTTACGAAAGAATTTTCATCAAGTTTAGAGAGAATGAAAAAAGTTTTTGGAGAAGGCGCAAATTAAGATTGAACAGAGTTCTTAACAATGCATTGGAGAGATTTTAATTAAAAAGTTTTTGGAAACGAACTTTTGTAACTCTCACAACCTCCACGCCCGCTCTCGGCATCCCGCGCTTAACCCGCCCTATGCCTCCATCAGGTTTATGCACGCAGGTCTCGTAACTCTCACAACCTTTTTTAAAAAGCACTAAACCCATAGGGTTTAAATGTTAATAGCCCCGTGCTTCAGCACAGGGTATAAAATCATTGGTGTTTGAAACCTGATAAACATATTACCCCTACGGGGTTTCAAGGTGTGGGTGTAATTTGTTCTACCAATATGCCGCCCTTACAGGGCTTAGATTTGTCTGTGGCAATTACTCCGTAGGAGTAAAATATTGGTAGAAATAAATAACACCAAATCTTTCTTAGCTCCGTAGGAGCGGCATATTTTGAAGATTTCAAACACATATTCATGTTTCGAACAGTAGTGGTATAAAATCTTCCCTCTATCACATGGGCTTTAGCCCTTTCTTATTCCATCCTCAAAAAAATAAACCCGTAGAGTTGATATATTAAGAAAGTCATATACTACAACTGTGTTTCCCCTCTCCTTTGGAGAGGGGATTAGGCGAAAAACTTAATTGCAAATGTGACGGGAAAGAAGTTTATTTGTAATGCAAGCAGAAGCATAGATTAAAATTTCCCAACGCTTTTTTTTCGTCAACGGTTTAACCCTACATTAGTAGCATAAATGGAACAAGATATTTTACTCTCAATTTCAAGAAGCTATTCGGAAGTTTTGCCACCGAGCAAGGAGGCATTACTTCTTATAGTTTGGCTTACTCAAAAGATTGAGAAGGGTGAAATAGAAGAAGAATTTACGACAAGAGATTTTGAAGAAGCAGTTGAAGACATTGCCGATTTTTTACAATTAGACAAAAACTTGCAGAAGGAAACACTTGCAAAAAAAACAAGCAGCTATTTCTACGAGACAATTCCTAAAGGAAAAGAATATCGCATACAACTTACCATTTACGCCAAGGACTTAAGCAAACTTATTACTGACAGAATTCAGCCGGAGATTATTCAGCAACTTGAATTGATTCACACTTTCAAGCGGACACTTCCATTAGATGAAGCGAAGGACTTTGAGAGTATTGCAACATTTCAGTATTGGTATGAAAGTCATTTTTTACCTGCACAAAAAGTAATTTTATCTCATACAGAAATACTAAGTCAAAAAGTTGAGAACAGCATAAATGAATTGCGGACTCTTCTCAAACCAAACATAGAAAGCCCGAAAGAACTTATCAATAAGTTTGAAATCATCTTTGATGATTTAGCTAAACAGGCAAGCGGATTAGCAAGCACTTTAGATTTTAAAAATGAAACGCTGAATAAAATCAAAGCGGTAAAGGAACAGTTCTCACAGGATGTTGAGACCTTCAACCAATACGACAGGATGCAAAGAGAGGTTGATGCCTTTTTCCAAAATATCAGCAGAAGAATTATTGCCATCAATGAAAAAATTCAAATCGCTTCAAAGCGATTAAGAAACTTGCTTGACAATCTCCGACACAAACAGCAATTCAAAATAAATCTTGAAAAGTTTTTGCAGACACTTTTATTGAACGCAAAAAATGTGAAAGGTGAAATTGTTTTACCTGTTTCATTTCCGAGAAGGGAAATTCCGTTCTCACAAATCAAGTTCGTTTCAATTCCAAAAATTGACTTCAAACTGTTCAATCTTTCAAAGCCCGAACGACCAGAGGTAAATCAAGCACACTATCAGAAGCAGAAAGACAAGAATCTTTCAATGCTCAAAATACAACAGCAAACTGCAAGGTGGATTGACAAAATTGAAACGGAAATAAAATCAGGAAATGAAATTCACTTTGAAGAATGGTTAGACAAAATTGTGGAAACAGAAAATAATCTTGAAGTGCCGATACAAGTTTGTTATGGATTGATTCAGCGAATTAATAAAGAAAAGAATGTTGAACTTACGATTGATAAGGAAGTAGTTTCATCTTCAAAAAGCGACTTACAATTATGGAAAATGAAAATTCAATCTACCCGTTCCTGAATTCTGATTTGGCAAAAAAATATTTTGCCGATACTGATTTTGCCTTGAAGCAAGGCAGACATATTCAGGATTTTGGAAATGACCATAAACTTTTTGTATTCATTGATGAATACTTTGACAAAGGTTTGCAGACCTACTATGAAAACTTTTTTGTAATGAAACTGAAAAGAGCGGAAGCCGACCGAGAAAGATATTACTTCCTTGATTTCCCCGAGGACAGCAAAGGTAAATTCGGCAAAGAGAACCGAAGCAAAGAATTGGAAGATGACAGATTGATTTTCGGAATTCTTCTTTTGAATCTTTACAAAGAAAAATTCTTTGAGAAAAAAGAAATCCGCTGGCAAGAGTTAGAACAAATTTTTAAAGAAAGCGAACACAAAGAACTTTGGCAGCATTTACTTTATGGTAAAGTAAAACACAACTATTCAGTGAATGAAGAAATTGAAATGAAAGCTAAAGTAGTTAGAATCCTAAAAAGTTTTGAGGACTTAGGTTGGATTTACTTCATCAATCAGGAAGAAATACATTTTGAAATCCTGACTTCTATTGACAGAATTTCCAAACTTTACGGAGACATAATAAATGATGTAGAAAACTTACAAGCATATTTCAGCAATGAGCAACTATCCTAAAATTTATTCCATTTCTACTGTTGGAATCAGGCAGCATGACAATGCTGATTTCTACTTGCATCCGATAAGAACTGATTTTACAGGCGATAATGGTTTGGGAAAATCAATCATTGCCGATTTGATGCAACTCATTTTTATTCCTTTGCGTGACGAGTGGAAGCCGGGGACAGAAGGAGTAAAGAAAGAAGATAGAAGAATTGAAACAATTCCACTTGATAGAACTTGGATTAGTCATGCTTACAGTTTCTTGAACATTGAAGTTCGCAAAGGAAAATTTTTAGCAATCGGAGTTTACATTCCAAGAAATCAGCGTTCACCAGTGAGACCATTCATCATTCAAAAGAATGATGATTTTGAAAACAGAAAAAATCTTGTTCCTTTTGACAAGCCACTTTCCTACTCTGATTTTCTTGCAGACAATCAACAGATATTAGAATTGAAACCGCTTGAACGGAATTTGTTTCAAAAGCATCAAATACATTTCAAAGATTTTTTTCAGCATACAGAAATTGAAGAATACTTTGACTTGCTTTATCGGAATCAACTTATCCCGATTCAACTTACAGTCAAAAGCAACTTAAAATCGTTTGCAAAAATTTTGCAATCATTTTCAAGAGCCAAAACACTTGACATTAACAATTCAAAGAGTTTGCAGAATTTTTTGTTTGAGGACAACGAAGAAATCAAATTCAACTTTGACAAGGAAAAGGAAAACCTCGCAGGTTACATTAAGGAATACAACGACCACAGCAGAGAGATAAATCTCATTGAGAAAAAGCAAGAGCAGTTAGGTAAATTAAAAGAGGTTCATATAAAATATGAAACTACAAAACTTGACTACCTAAAAGACAATGCACTTTATAATTCGGACAAATATCTAAAAGCAAAGAAAGCATTTGACGACAATCAAACACAGCAAGTAGATACGCAGAAGAAATACAGCAACGCCAAAACGGAGTTTGAAGAAAAGACGATTGAACTTTACAAAACACTTTTGGAGCAGAAAGAAATTTGCAATCAAATCAGAACAAAGTTAGAATCTCAAAAAGCTGAAACAGGAAAAGAAAATATTGAAAATCTAAGAAGCGATTTGAGAAAAAGCCAGAGTGCAGTTGAGAAATTTGAAGAATTGAAACCGCTAATTGACAAATGGAAAACTGTTGAGCAGATTGAATTAAAGTTGCATGAGCATGATAAAACTAAAGAGCAACTGAAAAGGCTAAATCAACTCAAAGCAATAAAACTTTACAGTGAGTTTGAAAATTCAAAGTGGACTGGAAATTTTAAGGAAGCATACGACACACATACAAACAGAAAAAACGAAATCAATTTACGGCTGACAGAATTAAATGCCTTGCTTGAACTGTATAAAGGAAACAATCCTGATTCACTTTTCAATTGGGCTTTAAATCGCAAACAAGCATTGACACTTGCGGAAGAAACAGTGTTGATGAACTTCAAAAGTATTTTCATCAAGCAAATTGAAGCAACTAAAGGAGCAATTTTTACTCTTACTCCTAAATCCCTTTTGAGTTCCTATGAAGAAGATAAGAATGGAGTTTGGTTGAAACTTGGTGATGTTCGTGAGTTTGTGCCGTTCATTGAGAAACAAATTTTTGACAATGCTTCTAAATTAAAAGAGGCGATTGAGAAAGATAAAAAGGAAGTAGAGGAAGAAATAAAAATTCTGCAAGGTGAATTGAATTTAATCTTGACACTTCACTCACAATTACAGCACATCGGTTTCAACCAAGAGTTTGTTGACATTTATCAGAACAGAAAGGAGATTGAAAAATTTGTTTTGAATAAATTATTCACAGATGATAATTTGACTTTCATCAAAGCAAACTTTGAAAGTTTTGACCACATCAAGAATCTGAAAAAAGAAAACGAGGTAAGTCAAAAGCACATTGACAAATTAGTAATTGACACAAACAACATTCAGACAAAGCTGAATGAGAATAAAAAGATTCTTGACAAAGTGCTTATTCAAATCGGCAGAATTCCAAAAGATGCGATTAGAAAACCAGTTGCCACTGACACAAGTATTTTTTCAAACCTTGAAGTTGACGAGTTGAAAGCAAAGCAAGAAGATTATGTTGACTCAATTCAAACACTTACCGAAGAAAGAAGTGGAGCAGAGAACAGCAAAAATAAATTGAACAGTGAACTTTCAGGTCTCACATTGGCTAAACCTAATTTAGAAGCAGAGAAAAATAAATTTGAAAAGCAATTCAACGAAGCGAAAAAGAAACTTCACGATGAAACCGATTTGAAGTTTGATTCTTTTTTGCCATTAGAAAATCTTACCGAAGAATTTGTTGAGCAATTGAAAATTGATTTTGACGACAAGACACGGGAGTATGAAATAGGTTTCATTTCCGTTTCAGGTGATTTTGAAGAAACGAAGCAAGACAAGAAACATCCTGAAATTTATTTAGCAGATGGAAAACCGAACTTCAATTTTCAAACGCTTGTAAATGTGCTTTGCGGGAAACTTGGGCTTGATGGACTAACACCTGAATTAACCCGACTAAATGAAAAGCGCAAGGAGTTTGGCGACTTGCAACTGAAAATTCTCATCAATGTTTTTGAACAAGTTGAGAAGCAGTATAACGAGTATCACACAACAATTACCCGACTGAATCTTTTCTTCAATCAGAATAAGGTCAGCAAGGTTTACAAATTCAAAATTGAATTCACACCGAGAACAGACATTGGTATAGATTGGATTGAACGAATGAAAGACAGAGCAAGAGTTCAAAAATATGGACCTGATTTGTTTAACCCTAAAGTTGAAGGCACTCCCGAAACTTTAATCAAGAATATTGCAAAAACATTTTACCATTCCATTGATTGCGACCCAAGTGATTTATTGAATCCAAAATTCTATTTCAATTTGAGTGTGAGAATGGAAAACGAACAAGGAAAAACAAACGCAGGCAGTGGGGGACAAGCATACACAGCTTTGGCTTTGCTTTGCATTGGCAGATTATCCATTGTTCAGAAAATTCAGGACAGACCAGGAATTCGTTTTGTAATTATTGAGGAGCTATCAAACATTGACGACAACAACTTCAACATCTTCCCTCATATCGCAAACGAGTTTGGCTATCAACTTCTGACAATGACACCAAAACCTTTCGGCTCATACACAGACGAAGAATGGTATTTGCACATGCTTGTTGAAGGAACGGAAGCCGACTGGAATTATACAGCAATGAGTTTCTTCAAGAATAAATATGAAGAGGTTGATTTAAGTGAACACCTTGCAAGTAAAAATGAATTGGAAAGCAGAAAAGCAACTTAATCAACTTTTTACAGAGGGAAGAACAACAGACGAGTTACTGAAATTTCCTTATGTAAAACGATTGGCTTCAATGGAGTATTTTACTTCTGAAAAGAAAGCACTTGTCAAGACAGAACACTTTGATTCATTCTACTTGCAGAAACATCAAGACCAGTTCAATAATTTCAGCAAACTACTCTCTGAATATGATTTGCATGAAACCAATTTTGAACTGAATGAACTTGAAGGGTTATTAAAACTCTCAAACAGCAAAGACAGCATTTCAGAAAAGGGCATCACTCAAAAAGAAATTTCCACTCTCTACTTTGACGATGCAAAGTATTTGAAGAAAGATTCAAAGTTGTATGTTGCAGTTTTGCGAATTTTAGAACTTGACATTTTACCAGTTGACGAACATGACCAACAATTTCTTTTGGTTCTGCATTGCAACAACAAAATTCCAAAAGCAATCATTCTTTGCGAGAACAAAAACCAGTTGAGCAAACAAAGGTTGAATGATGTTGAACTTTGGTATGCAGGAGGAAGAAACACAGCGAAGTTGAATTTCATAAGCGAGCCAACAATTCCGTTTTACTATTTGTGCGACTGGGACAACAGGGGAATTGAAATCTATCAAGGCATCAAAAGAAATTTTTTTCCGAACATTCAAATTCTCATTCCACAAGAACCAATCAAACAAACTGACATCGTAAGAAAATGGAAAACTGAAATTGACTATTCTCTATTTTCGGTTGAAGCAAAAACTCTTTTACAAAAACTAATTCCTGAAAAGTGGATTGAAGAAGAAAGTATAAATCATAGTTTGTTGAAACGATGAAAAGTCAACGCGCTAAAAAATATTCTCTTAATCCCCCGTTGGCTGAAGTTTCGAGCGTATGCTATAGCGTAAGCCATCTACGACCTGAGTAAAGACCAGTCATTTTTCTTTTGTTATTTGTTACGTTCAAAACAAACACTCTCATGTTCCTCGAACCTCAAACCCGTTCCGGCATCTGTACTTTAACCCGCTCCGCAGGATATGTTATCCTGCGGTTTCCAAAATCAAATCAATCATCATTAATCCTGCCTGTCCCGCTTTTTATCGGGAGTCAGACAATCTGATAATAATTTTTCGCTTTCTCCGTTTATCACTTCAAACCCAATCTCATGAAATGACGACTACCGCTAAACAGTAAAAAAAAAATTTGTGCCGGATATCGAAGGCAGTTTCAACGCGCACCTCCCCGGGAGGGAAAAAGAATTTTGCCGCCACCTTGTTCAGGGTTACAAAATCTACGAGATTGGTTTTCTCATGAACATTAAAGAGAGCACTGCAAAAACAATGTCTAAAAACATTCACCTCCGCCTCGGCATCTTCGGGCATGCCAAGCTCATTGTCTATCTTCTCCATCACAGAACTCTTTACGAAGAGTAAACATCTTTTACATTCATTCAATTTTCTTTTAACCTCTATCGGGTAACTCGTAACCCGTAACAAGTCACCTTTTCATTTACCCATTTTTGAGTAAACCATTAAGGGTAAACTTCTCCTCTCACACCGCAATAATTTTACACCATCAAAATCAATTCATGCAATTCAATAAAAATTTAAACTCGTCAGTGTCACAAATGCCAGTGGCTGTCTCCAAAATGGGAGCGTTAGCGTCCAAAACTCCAGCGTCAGTGTCCAAAACTCCAGCGTCAGCGTCCAAAACTCCAGCGTCAGCGTTCCAAACCCCAGCGTCAGCGTCCAAAACTCCAGCGTCAGCGTTCC
>DATDOJ010000289.1:0-5414 GCA_035293345.1 Bacteroidia bacterium | reverse complement strand
ATTTGAATTGTTCAATGCAACCATTGTTCTCGATGCATTAATTGCAACAGCGCTTCCCGCTGTCATATCATACTGATAAATAATATTAGGATTTCCAGGGAAATCATGCCAAACAACATATAATCTACTTCCGTCAGGAGAGAATGAAACTCCGTAGGGTCCGGCATATCCATTTGTTGATGGAGGAAGATTTAATGTAATAGGATTGCTGACCACACCCGTGACATTGTTGAAATCAAAAAGTTCGGCTACACTCATCTGAGAGAAACATGCAAGTGCAAGACGCCTTCCATCCGGAGAAAATTTCATGTAGCCGATTGTTTCCGCTGCCTGAAAACTTCCCACATCCTGGTGGACTAAACCGACAACAGTAATAACAGGCGCAGAAATACCTGAAGCAGAAACCTGGTAGGCATAAAATTCATTCGTGTTCCACTTATGAGCGACAACCCATACATCAGTGCCGTTACAATGACGGACAGCAGCAAGTTTTTCTGTTGCTGGTCCAACGAGCGGAATATTTTTTTGAGCAACAATCACATCACCCAATCCCCCGTTAAGGTTCATATCAACCACCGAATATGCAATTCCATTATGTGGTTGACCTTGAAAACCGATGTTCGCTTGCGCGGCTGCCGTGAAAACATAATATAGATTATTGCTTCCGGGGTCTTTCACTACAATTCCGGATTGCGTGGATGATTTATGTCCCCAAAGATTTTTTCCCTCAGGCATGGTATCATGATTCCTGTCCCAGATTGTCGTGCCATCAGAATAAAAAAGCAGTTGTCCGCTTGAGTTCGAAATGGAAAAGCATCCTTCGAGTGTAACAAGCTGCCCACCGCTTATAGCAACCGGACTTCCCGAATTAAAATCCAAGCCCGCATGATTACCAAAATACCAGATGTTAGTTTCCTGGTGCTGTGCAGTACAAATGCCGGCTGAAAAGTAAGCCAAAATAAAAACCAATAACGGTTTAAGAATTCGTTTCATGACCTTTGTGAATACCTGTATAAAATCAACCCGCAAGGTACATCATTTTTTAAATGCACGGAAGTTCTTTTCCGTCAATTCATTAACAGCGTACACGAAAAGGATTATTTTTGGCAGCCAATCAAAAAAATTGTGTTTTCACTGCTGAGAAAAGAAGTCAACGGATTCCTCAATTCAGTCATCGGCTATGTAGCCATGATTGTTTTTCTCCTCACCACCGGGCTGTTCATGTGGATTTTTCCCGAAACGGGATTTAATGTGACCGAAGCCGGTTACGCCAATCTCGACACGTTGTTCATCATTGCTCCGTGGGTGTTCATGTTCCTTATTCCCGCCATCACGATGCGCTCATTCGCAGAGGAAAAAAAGACGGGAACGATAGAACTATTGCTTACGCGTCCTCTCAGCGATTTCGAAATTCTTTTTACTAAATATTTTGCTGGCGTAGTGATTGTTTTTCTTTCGTTGCTGCCAACGCTTGTGTATTATGTTTCCGTTTACATGCTCGCTTCGCCAAAGGGAAACATTGACAGCGGTGGTATCATGGGTTCATACATCGGGCTGCTTTTTATCGGCAGCGCATTTGTGAGCATCGGAATTTTTTCTTCCTCCGTTTCCGACAACCAGATTGTAGCTTTCATCATCGGCATGTTCATGTGCTTTATTGTTCACATTGGTTTTGAATCCGTGAGTTCGTTCGTGTTGCTTGGTTCGTTTGACCGGATTATTTCCCTGCTTGGAAGCAATGCGCATTACACTTCGCTGAGCAGGGGAGTGGTTGACACCCGCGACCTGGTTTATTTTATTTCACTCACACTTTTCTTTTTATTCATGACTCGTTTCGTGCTTGAGAAAAGAAAATGGTAAACAAAAAAATTTCCCGCAGATTGCGCGGATGTTCGCAGATTAACTATGACTGAAAACGAAATATCATATATCATCAGAGGCGCTATTTTTAAAGTGTACAATACACTAGGACCCGGGTTATTAGAGTCAGTGTATGTTGCTGCTCTTGTATATGAATTGAAAAAGGCCGGATTACTTGCTGTTACCGAAGTTGCATTGCCGGTAATTTATGAGACAGAAAAATTAAATCTCGGATTCAGAATGGATATTTTAGTTGAAGACCTGGTTATTATTGAAGTAAAATCTATAGAGCAATTGACAGAGGTACATCATAAAATTGTTTTGACATATTTAAAATTATCATGTAAAAAGCTTGCCATACTTGTTAATTTTAATACAGATAATATTGAAAAAAATATTTTCAGAAAAGTAAATAACCTATAAGAACACTGCATTTGAAACAGATTAATGTTGCCTAATCAGGTCTGCGTTAATCTGCGACATCTGCGGGAAATTTTTTTTATTGTGAAACGTAACGTTAAACAAAACAGCATCTTCCGCCTCGCGCTTGGAACAGCAATCCTCATTCTGTTGAATGTAATTGCATCTTTTGTTTTCACCCGTTTCGATTTGACTTCGGAAAAACGCTTCACGCTTTCGAAGCCCACGAAGGAAATGCTGAAGAAGCTGAACGATGTGGTGTATGTGAAAGTGTATCTCGAAGGAGAATTTCCCTCCGGATTTAAACGCCTGAGAAACTCAACCAAAGAAATGCTCGATGAATTTCGCGTGTATGCCGGAGATTATATTCAGTACGAATTCATTGACCCGTCCGCTTCGAAGGATGCGCAGGAGAGAAATAAATTTTATCAGCAAATTGCTTCGCTCGGACTTCAACCCACCAATCTCGAGGTAAAAGAAAATGGCGGCACTTCGCAGCAGATTATTTTTCCGGGTGCGGTTTTTTATTACCGCAATATGCCCTTCGCTGTTCAATTGCTGAAAGACCAAATCGGCACTGCGCCCGAGGAGATGCTGAACAATTCCATCCAGACATTAGAATATGAACTCGGCAACACCATTCGCAAAGCGACACAATCCATTAAACCCGTTGTGCTGTTTCTCACGGGGCATGGTGAATCGGAGCAGATAAAAATTCTCGACATCGCGCACACTCTCGGTGAAAATTATGATGTGGATACTGTCTCAATTCGCGGACAGTTAAAGTCGCTCGACAACTGCAAGCTGCTCATTGTGGCAAATCCCATTCAGCCCTTCGATGAAAAAGATAAATTTATCATTGACCGGTTCGTTATGCGTGGCGGAAAAATTCTTTGGTTGATTGACATGATGGATGCAACCATGGACAGTTTATCCGGCTCCAACATCACGCTTTCGCTTGCACGCGACCTGAATCTTGAGGACATGTTTTTCAAATACGGCTTCCGCGTCAACCCGAATCTCATTCTCGATTTACAAAGCGCACCGATTCCGATTGTAACTTCCATTGTCGGCAATCAGCCGCAGCAAAGGTTGATACCCTGGTATTATTTTCCTTTGATATTTCCTTTGTCCGGACATCCCATCGTCAGAAATCTTAATGCCATCCGCTGTGAGTTCGTGAATAGTATTGACACGGTTGAGACGGACGGAATCATCAAAACAATTTTGCTTTCCACTTCCCGATTAAGCCGCATTGTGTTTTCGCCCGCGCGTGTTTCCATTTCCATCCTTGAACAGGAGCCGGATAAAAAACAATTCAACAAAGAAGCACAGCCCATAGCGGTTTTGCTCGAAGGAAATTTCTCTTCACTCTATGCTAACAGAATACCTGCCGACATCGCCTCTGCTCCTGAAATAAAATTCAAAGAAAAAAGTGTGCCGACAAAAATGATTGTGATTGCTGACGGAGACATGATTGAAAATAAAATCAGGAAATCAGCGGGCGGGATTTATCCTCTCGGGTACGATAAATTCACCAATGAAGTGTACGGCAACAAATCATTTCTTCTCAACTGCATTGATTACATGCTCGATGAAAACGGTTTGATTGCAGCACGCACCAAACTTGTCAAACTTCGTCTGCTCGACAAGACAAAACTGAAAGAGAACAAAGAAGCCATCGGTTATACCAATGCTGTACTTCCCCTGCTGCTTGTAATGCTGCTTGGCGGGGTGAAATATTATTTGAGAAAAAGAAAATACAGATAGTTGATTTGTTGTTACATGCATAACACTGATTATGCAATCATCAGAAAGCATTAATGATGTGAATAGAAATCGGAAAGCATAAATTTTATTGAAGCGACAAAGAAGTTGAGAAATAATTTCTTATTTCTGATTTCGAAATAACATTTTTAAGATTTTTAATTAACTGATGTTACGCAAAAAGTAAAAATGTCTCGCAAAGAAGCAACGAACGCAAAGGAGCAGGTTCGCAGAGTTAAAAAATCATTAATGATTTTTTTAAAACCTTGCGGGCTTATCACTTTGCGCACTTTGCGTCTTTGCGAGAAATAAACTTGCGTAACATGAGTAATTAAATTATTCGCAACCATTTAGTAAATCACCCTTCCCAAAAATGTTTTTTCTGCAAAAGCTGAAATCCCCGATTGCTCTCACGCTCATTTTTGTTTTTGCAGCGATACTGATTTCCGATTATCATTTCCGGTGGAAAGATGAGCAGTGGAAATATGTTTTGTATTCTGATGCAGGAGATTACTATGCCTATCTTCCGATGGTTTTTATCACGCACGACTACGATTTAAGTCAGCGTGCGTTAGGAGTTCCGGTTAAACATTACATCGGCACGGCAATTTTTCATGCACCGTTTTTCGGTGCGGCATATCTGTTCAGCAAATTATTCGGATTTCCTGACGATGGCTTTTCATTGCCTTTCCAGGTATCGGTTTCACTTGCTTCTCTTTTTTATTTGCTTGCTGGTTTGTTTTTTCTCCGGAAGTTTTTAAAGCTCTATTCAATTCCCGAATCGCTCATTGCCATCATTCTCATTGCATCTGTGATTACAACCTGCACGTATTACTATGCCGTTATAGCACCCGGATGGAGTCATACAATTTCATTCATGCTTGTTTCGCTGCTGCTGTATCATTCAAAAAAACTTTACACCATGTTTAACCGATGGTCTCTGTTTGTGATTCCGGTTGCACTTTCATTTCTTTTCTGGACAAGACCCACTGACACGGTCATTGTACTATTGCTGCCGTTTATTGCCGGTGATAAAAAAGTATTTTCAAACACAGTTAAAAAAATACTGAATGAAAAAAAAATACTCTTCCTTGCATTACTCACCGCCATCCTTCCTGCGGCTTGCCAGCTTATAACTTACAAATTACAAACAGGAAGTTTTATTATCTGGTCGTATGGAAACCAGGAGAAATTTGATTTCACCAATCCGGAAATTTTTAATGTCCTGTTCAGCTATACCAAGGGATTGTTCGTTTACACTCCGGTATGCTTCCTCGCACTTTTCGGATTAATTCCATTCATGAAAAAATATCGTGCCGAAACCATTGGAATTATTTTATTTTCAGTAATCCACATCTGGATTATTT
>DATDOJ010000288.1:0-2324 GCA_035293345.1 Bacteroidia bacterium | reverse complement strand
CTCTTCTGCTGCTACGAACTTTCCTGTTTTAGTATAAAGACTTCCGATGTTGCCGAGATGTCTTGCAATTCCTTTTTTGTGTCCGAGTTCTTCATCCATCTTCAATGCTTTGAAATAATAGACCAATGCTTTAGGATAACTACCTTGGTTATAATAGGCGAGTCCAATGTTGCCGAGTTCGTATGCAATTGAATTTTTATTTCCGAGTTGTTCCGCCATCTTCAATGCTTTGAAATAATAATCCAATGCTTTGGGATAATCACCTTGGTTAGAATAGACAAGTCCGATGTTGTTGAGCATGGTTGCAATTCCATTTTTATTTCCGGCTTCTTCATCCATTTTCAATACCTTGAAATAATAATCCAGCGCTTTGGGATAATCGCCTTGTTCATAATAGACGAGCCCGATATTACCGAGGGTGTTTGCAATTCCATTTTTATTTTCAATTTCTTCCTTCATCTTCAATGACTTGAAAAGATAGTCCAATGCTTTGGGAAAATCGCTTTGGTTCCAATAGACAAGTCCGATGTTGCCGAGTTCGTTTGCAATTCCATTTTTATTTTCAAGTTCTTCATCCATGTTCAATGCCTTGAAATAACAGTCCAGCGCTTTGGGATAATCGCCTTGTTCAGAATGGACATTTCCGATGGCGAGGAGAGATGCTGCAATTCCTGGTTTATCGGCAAGCTCTTCTCTTAGTGATAATGCTTTAAAATTATTTTCCAGAGAAGAAGGATAATTTCCCTTCACAAAATCAGCCCACGCAATTACATAACAAGATTTAGCAATGTGTTTTTTGCTTGTTGCTTTTTCGGAAAGTGATAATGCTTGGTTGGCGAGTATAATAGAAGTGTCAGGGTTACTGTAGCTCAGTGCCATTCCAAGAGCGTTGAGGGTGTTCACTTTGGCTGTATCCCCCTTTGCCGTTTTCAAAACCTGCAGCAGCGAATCAATCTTATTCTGATGCTGCGCCTGCGTTGAAATAAAAAAAGCCGTACTCAGAAAAAAGGCAAATAGTAATTTACAGGAGTTAAGCATCATTTTAATTTTTAATTTCTACAAGACAGGTAAAGATTGGCATCCATCTCTTAAGTTGTGTTTGCAAAACTAATGTGCCTGCTCATTGGTTCATATAACTGAAACAGGTTAGTTTTTACTCTTCCTGCCTATCAAAGCAGACCAAAGATAACGTGTTTCAGTTATTGTGGAGCTTGGTTATTCACTCCACCTTTGTCCCGTTCAAATAAACAATAATTAATTCTAACATCCCGAGTACTCGGGACTAAAACAAAAAAAAATGTTGAACTTTAAAATTTACAGAACAGAAAGTGAAATCATGATGCAATCGGGAAAAACAACAATTACAAAAAAGCTATTCGCTTTCATCATCATGGTGTTTTCCGTTTCACTCGCTGATGCACAATGCCCTTGCTATTGCACCAATAATGGTCAGCCGAGGTACTATGCTATCTGTTATACGGGTGCGAACGGGGTCGACAGATGTAGACATATTAGCAAGCGAGACTGTTTGTGGGGTGGTCGCTTAGCAAATGAACCAGCCGGTGGGGAATTATTCACGCTTGATGTTTCACCAAATCCTGTATCAGTTTCCACAACCGTTTCATTCTATGTCGGGCAGACAGAAAATGTGTCTCTGAAGATTTTTGATGTAAGCGGAAGATTGGTTACCACACTTGCCCATGCTTCCTTTGAAGAAGGGGACCATGAAATTATCTGGAACGCTGCTGAAGTAAATTCAGGAATTTATTTTCTGCGCATGGAAACAGCTACCTATTCGGAGAACCGGAAATTGATTGTGGCGAAATAAAATATGATGTCAGAGGTCGTCTCGATAACTATCGGGATGGCTTCTTAGATAATACTTGCATTACACTCAACTTAAATTTCTCTGCCATGAAAAAATTTTTACTCCTCCTAACTATCAATTGTCAATTATCAATTATCAATTGCTCCGCCCAATCCCCCAACTGGCTCTGGGCTAAAGCAATGGGCGGAACAGGTGGGGATGGTGGTGGCTCCATAGCTATTGATGCTTCCGGAAATGTTTACACCACAGGTTCTTTCGAGGGAACGGTTGACTTTGACCCTGGCGCTGGAATATTCAATTTAACTTCGGCTGGAAGCGATGACATTTTCATTTCCAGATTAGACGGTTCGGGCAATTTTGTGTGGGCAAAAGCAATGGGCGGAACAAGTAGCGATGGCGGTAACTCAGTAGCCGTTGATGCTTCCGGCAATGTTTACACTACAGGTCTGTTCTATGATACAGCCGACTTTGACCCGGGCGCGGGAGTATTCAATTT
>DATDOJ010000287.1:0-5315 GCA_035293345.1 Bacteroidia bacterium | reverse complement strand
TGTGCTTAAACTTGTTTCGATGAAAAGAATTTCTCCGCCTACGGGAGTCCATGCAAGCCCGGTGACCACGCCCGGCACATCGTTGCCCTGGTATTTTTCTTTCTGGAATATGGGCGCGCCAAGAATTCGTGTTACATCTTCCTCCGTGATAGCGGGACTATACTTTTGGCGTGAAGCCACTTTCATCGCAATGCCGCGGATGAGTGATGCAAGTTTCTTTTCGAGATTACGCACGCCCGATTCGCGCGTATATTTTTCAATCATCATTTCAAGAATGGCAGCACTGATTTTTATGTGGTGCTTTTTCAATCCGTGCGCCTCAATTTGTTTCGGAACAAGATGCTTGATGGCAATCTGAATTTTTTCTTCCACCGTGTAGCCGGTGATTTCAATTATTTCCAAACGGTCGAGCAGCGCGGGCTGGACGGAACTCAATGAATTTGCAGTGGCAATGAAAAGCACATTCGACAGGTCGTATTCAATTTCAACATAGTTATCATAGAACGCACTGTTCTGTTCCGGGTCGAGAACTTCGAGCAAAGCCGAAGATGGGTCGCCATGAAAGTCGCGTCCTGTCTTGTCAATTTCATCGAGCACAAAAACAGGATTGGATGACTTTGTCTTGCGGAGATTCTGAATGATTCGTCCCGGCATTGCACCGATGTATGTTTTGCGATGCCCGCGGATTTCCGCTTCATCGTGCAAGCCGCCTAATGACATGCGCACATATTTTCTTCCCAACGCAGCAGCCACAGATTTTCCGAGAGATGTTTTACCAACTCCCGGAGGACCATATAAACACATGATAGGTGATTTCATATTGCGCTTCAGTTTGAGCACTGCGAGATATTCGAGGATGCGCGCTTTAACTTTTTCCAATCCGTAGTGGTCGCGGTCAAGAACGTTCTGCGCGTGTTTAAGATTGAAGTTGTCGTTGGTGAATTCGTTCCACGGCAAATCCAAAAGCAGTTCGAGATAACTTGTCAGCACGGAATGTTCGGCAGAGGCAGGATTCAGGCGGTTCAACCGGTCGCACTCTTTATTAAATATTTCAGCAACTTCTTTGCTCCACTTTTTTTGTTTGCCGCGCTCGCGCATCTCGCTCACTTCTTTTTCGGGAGTGTTGCCGCCCAATTCTTCCTGGATGGTTTTCAACTGCTGGCTCAGGAAATATTCGCGCTGCTGCTTGTCAATGTCTGAACGAACCTTGGTCTGAATTTTATTTTTCAGTTCAATCATCTGCAACTCTTTGGTGAGATGTTCGAGCACGAGGTTCGCACGCTCGCGCAGGTCAGGAATTTCGAGGAGCTTTTGTTTCAAACTCACATCGGCATTCATGTTTGACGAAATAAAATTCACGAGGAATGAATGGTTCTCGATGCTGCGGATGGCGAACGCTGCTTCACTTGGAATGTTGGGCGACTGCTGGATAATCTGCAGAGCCAAGTCCTTCAGTGCAGAAATAAGTGCGGTAAATTCTTTATCATTTTTTGCCGGGCGCGTTTCTTCAAACGGAGTCACGGTGCATTTGAAATACGGGTCTGTCTGTACAACTTCTTTTATTGCAAAACGTCTTTTGCCTTGTATGATTACCGTTGTGTTGCCGTCAGGCATGCGCAGCATCTTAAGCATCTGCGCCACCGTGCCCACATTATTGAGGTCGGTGATGGCAGGGTCTTCGATGGAAACATCTTTTTGTGATACCACACCGATTAACTTGTCGCCTTTGTTCGCATCGCGGATGAGGCGGATGGATTTATCGCGCCCGACTGTAATCGGAATTACAACTCCCGGAAACAATACCGTGTTTCGCAGCGGAAGAATCGGAAGAGCATCAGGAATTTTTTTTGCGCTGAGCGACTCCTCATCTTCATTCGTCATCAACGGAATAAACTCATCGCCTTCGGGAGCGTTGGTCAATTCGAGCGGGAGAAATCCCGGCATTGCTTCGTCTTTTTTGTCCATAGTAATTAGTTCGTTTATGCTTTATGTTATGTTCAGTTTTTCATTTCATTGCTTTATAACTTTTCCATTTGCAACTTTTCCATTTTTATCTCGCACTTCATATATGTAAAACCCGCTTGCAAGTTGTTCTGTATTTAGAATGGCTGTATTCATGAATGTTTGTTGCAAAAGTTTCCTTGAAACAATATCATAAAGCACGATTTCATAAAGCTGATTATTATCAGTCGTAAAGATTAATTTATCATCGAACGGATTAGGGTAGCTATCCATAATGAATTCTTGCTGGTCAATTGAATGAACTGCCTGTGGAGTGCACCAATCAATTAATGTGGCTCCGTAGGTAATCTGTGGAGTGTTGGCCAGCTGGGAGCAGGAATAAATTATTGAAGGACTAAAGTTAGCAACGACAATGTTGGGTGTCGTAACCGTCATGGCAGTTAATTCTTTCTGAAAGCAGCTACTATATCCGTTTGAATCAATGAAGGAAAGAACCATGTCATAATCATTCCCCGTTCCAGTTACACTGAAGCTTACCGACTGGGACAGTATGGCAAAATTATCACCCGCCTTAATTATATCTCTTGCAACGTCATGCTCTGTACCGCCTATGCCTCTTGTCCAAAGCGTATCGCCTAAGCTGTCTGTCCGGATAAGATAAATATCCCAGTCAAAAGCTGAACTTGCTGTTTGCCCGGCAATGAGAAAACCATTGTCAGAAGTATGAATAATCTTTGCAATATTTTCCGCCAGCGGTTTTCTATACTGCTTTGTCCACAAGGTATCGCCAACCGTATCGGTGCGGATGAGAATAATGTTTTCCGTCATGCCGGGAACCGAATCCGACATCCCGCCTGCGAGAAGAAATCCGTCAGGCAAAACAATTACGCTCGAACCACCTACAATATAAGGTGCATCAGAATATCTTTTAGCCCAGAGTGTATCTCCCGATAAATTAATGCGCAGCAGTATGGCATCAGGAGCGTTATTAGCAGCATTATTAAAGCTGCTCGTACTGCCTGCAATAATATAACCTCCTGCCGGTACCGGTTCTATGGAATAGCCATAGTCCCATTTAAGGCCTCCGTAATGCCTGCACCATTGTAAAATGCCGGCACTGTCTGTTTTCATTACAAACACATTACTATAGGGTGCAGAAGCGCTGGTAGAATAGCCCACGGCAATAAAGCCATTGTCAATAGTAGGCAATACATCGAATATGTTGTCTACACTGCTTCCTCCGTATGCTCTCGACCAGATTAAGTTGCCGTTCAAATCCATTTTCATAAGATTGGATGAATTGCCCGGGAGCATTGATTGACCGTTTGCAAGAATTAATTCCTGGTGGTCGTCTAAAAGAATAACATCGCGCCCGTTTTCTCCGCCATTGCCGATAACCTTTGTCCAGAGAGTGTCTCCATACTTATCGAGGCGCATGATGTATATGTTGACATTGTTCGGGCCAAAGCTTCGTGTTGAACCGGTGATAACATAACCTGAATCGGGAAGCAGAAGAATTGCTTGTGGAATTTCCGTATCTGCTCCTCCGTAACTTCTGACAAAGCTTGGTTGTGCGAAAGAAATTATAGAGTTTACTATACATAAGAAAAAAAATAATAATTGCCTTTTCATCATAATTGTTTTAGCTTGATCTTAACAAATACCTTTCAATTAATTCTTTCTTCTCCATCAATAAAAACATCTAAAATAGTCAAACTGTCAGCTAAGGTGAGTATATTTTCGGGAACAGCTGTAAGTCCTTCGAGGCGGCATAAATTTCAACTATAGTGCCACAAGGAATCTCTGCCATCGCAGGTACTAATTGACAGAAAAATAAAATGTTTTTTGGTGTAAATGTCATGCAGAAGTTATCGAAAAACTTTTATTTTCGCGCTCGCTTAATAAAAACCATTTATAACAATAAAATGCAGAATAAAGGAAAAGTAGTGCAGGTAATCGGTCCGGTAGTTGACGTTTCGTTTGATACAGAAGGTTTAGAATTGCCTAATATTTACGAGGCGCTGGAAATTACGCGCGAAGGGGGAAAGACCTTGGTGCTCGAATGCCAGCAGCACATCGGTGAAGACACCGTGAGAACCATTGCGATGGATTCTACAGACGGATTGATGCGCGGCATTGAAGTGCGCACAACAGGATTATCTATCACCATGCCTACGGGTGACCTTATCAAAGGACGTTTGTTCAATGTTGTTGGCGAGGCGATTGACGGAATCGGAAAAGTGGAAAAGACAACCACCGCACCCATTCACCGCGAGCCGCCACGTTTTGAAGACCTTACCACGGAAGCAGAAGTGCTTTACACGGGAATAAAAGTTATTGACCTTCTCGAACCCTATTCCAAAGGAGGAAAGATTGGATTGTTTGGCGGAGCCGGTGTGGGCAAGACGGTTATCATCATGGAACTGATTAACAACATTGCTAAAAGTTATTCGGGCTTATCTGTGTTTGCTGGTGTTGGAGAACGCACGCGCGAAGGAAATGATTTGCTTAGAGAAATGATTGAGAGTAATGTTATCCGCTATGGAAAAGAATTTAAAGAGAGCATGGAAAAAGGCGGATGGGATTTGAGCAAGGTGGATATGAAAGAACTCGGACAATCGCAGGCAACGCTTGTGTTCGGACAGATGAACGAACCTCCGGGAGCGCGCGCTCGTGTGGCGCTTTCCGGTTTAACGGTTGCGGAATATTTCCGCGATGGCGATGAGAAGTCCGGTGGAAGAGATATTCTTTTCTTCATGGATAATATTTTCCGTTTCACGCAAGCGGGTTCTGAAGTATCTGCCCTGCTTGGTCGTATGCCATCGGCAGTAGGTTATCAGCCAACGCTGGCAACTGAAATGGGAATTATGCAGGAGCGGATTACATCAACGAAGCGCGGTTCCATCACTTCTGTTCAGGCAGTGTATGTTCCCGCTGATGACTTAACAGACCCTGCACCGGCAACAACTTTCGCTCACCTTGATGCTACCACAGTATTGAACCGTAAAATTGCCGAGCTTGGCATCTATCCTGCCGTTGACCCGCTGGATTCTACTTCAAGAATTCTTACCGCAGCCGTTGTTGGTGATGAACATTACGACACAGCACAACGCGTGAAAGAAATTCTTCAGCGATACAAAGAGCTTCAGGACATCATTGCCATTCTTGGAATGGATGAATTGAGCGATGAAGATAAATTAGTTGTTCACCGCGCACGAAGAGTTCAGCGTTTCCTCTCTCAGCCGTTTAATGTGGCAGAACAATTCACAGGACTGAAAGGTGTTATTGTTCCCATCGAAGAAACCATCCGCGGATTCAAGATGATTTTGAGCGGAGAGATGGATGAATATCCG
>DATDOJ010000286.1:0-8946 GCA_035293345.1 Bacteroidia bacterium | reverse complement strand
AAATCATCAGCGAGGTGAGCGAAGGCATTGTGAGGCGCGCCATGAATAAATTCGGAAAGGATTCGCCCGAGGCGAAAGGGTTCGGATGGGCGGGCTACATCACCAAAACCGATGCCGACAAAATGGTAGCCACCCGCCTCGTGCACAAAGCCGGAACCGACAACCAGGCGGCTCTTTCGAGCGAAGGACTCACGGCACTCATTCTTGGCGACCTGCAAACCGGCATTGGCGCTGCCGACACGGCAATCACCAAAAAACAACAGCGCGTGAGCGAGCGCGACAAAGCCGTCAACGAGCGCATCACCATCGGAAACGATTTGTATTCCGACTTAGTGAAACTTGCCGACACGGGCAAACATATTTGGGAAGATGTGAACGAAGCATTATACAACGACTATGTGATTTATCAATCGGTGGCGAACATGCAGACGGTGAACGGAACGGTGGCACCCAACACTATTCACCAGCCAAGCGTGGTGGTGAATAATGTTGCCGATGAAATTGAAATTGAAGTTACTTCGGGAGCAGTCACCGTTTATTTTTCTGACGACCCGACTGATGAACCCGCACCGGGGCAAACGACTTTCGATGTATCTCCCGGCACACCATTCAGCGGTACGTCAGCGCAACTGGATTGGAGCACAACCAACTTCCGCCTGCTGCTGAAAAACTCCGATGCCCTTGTGCCGGCTGTGTTCAGCGTGGTGGTGAGGGGGTGAAAAAGAGTATTAAGTATTAAGAATTAAATATTAAGAAAAAAAATGCGCGGATACCTTGTACTTAATTCTTAATACTTAATACTTAATACTTAATACATTTTTTATTTCCCCATCGCATCCACCACATCATAGCGGGTGATGATGTAGCTGCGGTCGGCTTTGAAGTCCTTGACGAGGACGGCTGGTTTTTCGGCTGAGAGCATTTTGAGTAATGATTCTGCGGGTGTGGTGATGTCAACAAAAGGAAATGCTTCCTGCATAATGGTTTCCACCTTTTCATTTTTAAGTTCCGGTTTCACCATCAGCTTTCCGAAGAGATAACTTTCATTGACCGAGCCGATAATGCGTCCGCCTGAGGTGACGGGCAGTTGCGAGAAATCATTTTTTGTCATCAGCGCGATGGCGTTGGCGATGGAATCGTTTTTATCAATGGCAGTGAGTTCAATATTTTTCCGTGATGCGACAAGGTCGCGCGCTGTCATTCCTTTTTTATCTATGAATCCTTTTTCGCGCATCCATTCATCGTTGAAAATTTTGTTGAGATAACGCGTGCCGTGGTCGTGGAAGATGACGACTGCCAAATCCTTTTCATTCAGTTGGTCTTTCATCTGAATCAGTCCGGCAATGGCAGAGCCGGCAGAGTAGCCCACCCAGATGGCTTCCTTGCGGACAATGTCGCGGCACATCAGCGCTGCATCTTTGTCTGTCACTTTTTCAAAATGGTCAATCACGCTGAAGTCGTAATTCCCCGGCACGAAGTCCTCCCCGATTCCTTCGGTGATGTAGGGGTAGATTTCGTTTTTGTCAAGCTGTCCTGTCTCATGAAATTTTTTCAGCACGCTTCCGTAGGTGTCAATCGCCCAAACTTTTATGGCAGGATTTTTTTCTTTCAGATATTTTCCTGTGCCTGTAATTGTTCCGCCCGTTCCTGCTCCCACAACGAGGTGAGTTATTTTTCCTTCCGTCTGCTTCCATATTTCAGGACCTGTTTGTTCATAGTGCGCCTGCATGTTGGAGAGATTGTCGTATTGATTCGGATACCACGCTCCCGGAATTTCCTGGCTCAATCGTTTTGCAACAGAGTAATAAGAGCGCGGGTCATCGGCATCAACATTGGTGGGGCACACAATCACCTCGGCACCGAAGGCGCGCATGGCATCATTCTTTTCTTTCGATTGTTTATCGGTCGTGGTGAACACACATTTATATCCCCTGATGACAGCCACAATGGCAAGCCCCATTCCGGTGTTGCCCGATGTTCCTTCCACAATTGTTCCTCCCGGTTTCAGCAGCCCGGCTTTCTCCGCGTCTTCAATCATCTTCACCGCCATGCGGTCTTTAATGGAGTGACCGGGATTGAACGTTTCCACTTTGGCAAGCACGGTTGCTTTCACGCCCTCGCAAACTTTATTCAGCCGGATGAGAGGAGTGTTGCCTATGGTTTCAAGAATATTTTTGTAATACATCAAAAAAAATTTTTCGGTTGACAATGATAAAAAAAAATGTTCAGAGTTCAGGGTTTAACGTTAGTTGTTTCAACCCGCGCTGAACCCTGAACATTTATTCGTGTCGCAGCGCTTCAATCGGGTCGAGGCGGGCGGCTTTCGAGGCGGGATAATATCCGGAGATTAATCCCACAGCAAAACACAAAACAATCCCGAGCAAAATCCACAGCCATGGAATGATGAAGCCAACACCCATAACCATGGAAAGAAGATTACCGATGGCAATTCCGAGAATGATGCCAAGCACACCTCCCATCTGACAAATTAAAATGGCTTCCGTCAGAAACTGCATCCTGATTTTTGCCGGAGTGGCGCCCAGCGATTTCCGCACACCGATTTCACGCGTCCGCTCGCTCACCGAAACGAGCATGATGTTCATCAGCGCAATGGCAGCACCGAATAATGTAATGAAACCGATGAGCGTTGCTGCCATTGTAACGTAACTGATATTGTCAATCAAAATTGCGGCAAAAGCATCACTCTTTATAATCTCGAAATTATTTTCATCAGCGGGAGCTACTTTTCGCACTTTGCGCATGGTGCCGGTGGCTTCAGCAACAGCAGCATCGAGGTCAGTCACATTATTCACCATCACGTTTGTCGAGTAAGACATTCCCGCCCAGCCGAAATTATTTTTCGCATTCAGCAGCGGCAGCAGGCAAATCTTATTGCCATCGTTTCCGAATGAACTTCCTTTTTCTTTCAGCACACCAATCACCCTGTACCTTCCGCTGCCGACTGAAATCACCTTGTCAATAACATTATCCGAAGCGAAAAGTGTTTTGGCATTCTCATGCCCGATGATGCAGACGTTTTCTCCGTAGTCCAGTTCCTGCGGAGAAAAATTTCTGCCCTTCGCGAGTTCATAGCTGAAAATGCGCATGTAGTTTTCATCAGCGCCCCACACGTTTATATTCGGGTTTGTTTTTTTTGATTTATATTTCAGTGTGGCATTCCATGTAGCCATAAATGACACGCTTACCGCAGCGTTGAAACTGAATTCCTGCTTGAACTGCTGCGCCTGGCTGAAATCAATTTGCTTGAATCGCTTTGCCCGCTTTCCTTTTCTGCCTATGTGAATTCCAAGTCCCGAATTACGAATGGTAAACGAGTTTGCCCCCATGTTTGTCATGTTCGTATTAATGGAGGACTTGATGGCTTCTATGGCGGTAAGTATTCCCACCAGAGCTGTTATGCCGATGGCGATAATGAGTGTTGTAATTACCGTACGCAGCAACTGCGACCTTATGGACCGTATGGACTCTCTTAGGTTTTCCAGTAAATTCATTCTCCTGACAGGATGTGCAACATTAGGGGGATTATGAAATTCTCTGTAAAGAAAATTAATTCATTTGATATTCAGTATGGAAAAGTTAGTTTTGTACCATACAAAAAATTAAAACTTATTCCCCATGAAAAAACTTGCGATATTATTTTCGGTGATTTTCGTTTATGGCATCATCAGTGCATCGGCACAATCTTCGGCTGCAGCAGAAAGCAATGATGTAAAAACAGAAGCTGTAAAAAGCGATGACGGTGCCAAAGCAAAATCGAAAAGTTGCTGCGGCATTTCAATGAAGGGCTGCAAAGCGGATTCGAAAAAATGCTGTTCAAAGGAAAAGGCGGAAAAATCCTGTCCTGAATCAACGGCAAAGTCGGAAGCAGCAATCAGAGAAAGGAAAGAGAATGCTTCTGCGCCTGATGGCAGCAAGTAAATTCATTTATAAAAAAATCGTCCTGTCAATTAACGGGACGATTTTTTTTATGTGTAAATCTTCGAGCGGGAAACGGGGCTCGAACCCGCGACCTACGGCTTGGGAAGCCATCACTCTGCCAACTGAGCTATTCCCGCTTCTTGATGAAACACCTGTGAATAGGCAAATGTAGATAATTGCATTTCATATTAAATTCACCGCTTCGCTGATAGTATTGCATCATTATTTAATTGCTTTCGTAATAGCTTTATATTTGTCGCAACAAAAAAATTATCAACCATGAAAAAAATTTTACTCGTAGTTTCACTGTTCGCTTGCTTCGCACGTTTTGCCGGTGCACAGGAAGCAGTTAAGGATTCTCTGCCTGCCAATAACCCGAATGCTCCGGAAATCACTTTTGAAAATGACGTTCACGATTACGGAACAATGAAGCAGGGAGCTGACGGCAACTGCGAATTCAAATTTACCAACACGGGCAAAGAACCTCTTATCATTTCCAATGCGGTGGGTTCATGCGGATGTACTGTTCCGACTTTCCCTAAGGAACCAATCATGAAGGGACAGACAGCTGTCATCAAAGTGCATTATGATACGAAGCGGGTAGGTGCGTTTACAAAGAACGTCACCGTTACGTCCAATGCAAAAACGTCTACCAAAATGATAACCATCAAAGGAACGGTTGAAACTACTGAGCAATCCGATCAAACAGTTCCGTTTAAAAAAGATAACGGAGCAGCTCCTCTTGAAATTAAGACAAAATAATTTTGTGTAAGCAGTAATTAATAATCAATTAATTTTTTAACCTTAAAATCAAAACGAAAATGAAAATCTCTTACATTATTGCAGTTGTTTTTATCGGATTCATCAGCGCAGCATCAGCTCAGGATAAGAAAGTGGATCCTGCTTTGAGTACACCTCCTTCCATGACAGTTGCGCCAGCCACTCCCGTCACTGCACCGGCAGCTATACAAAATCCCAATGCTCCTGACTTTAAATTCAATGAAGAAGAATTTAATTTCGGAACCATCAAGCAGGGAGAATCGGTCACCCATGAATTTTCTTTTGTTAACACAGGAAAGGAGCCGCTGATTATCGCCAGCGCAGCCGGTTCTTGCGGATGCACCGTTCCTGAATATCCCAAGCAGGCGATTATGAAAGGCGACAAAGCAACAATCAAAGTTACCTTCAATTCAGCAGGCAAGATGGGAATGCAGGACAAGACCGTTACCATCCAGTCGAATGCAAAAACCAATCCTAAAGTCATTCACATAAAAGGAAATGTTGAAGCACCGCCCAAAGCACCGGATGCTGCACCTGCAGTGCCTGTGACACCGGCAGGTGGCGGAAAATAATTCCACCGAATAAATTTTACTTTTACAGCCCCGATAATTATCGGGGCTTTTAATTTAAATAAAACGCGATGCCAAACACGTCAGACAAAGGAAACCGGATGCCGCCTTCACCCATCCGCAAACTTGTTCCGTTTGCAGAAGATGCGAAGAAAAGAGGAATAAAAATTTTTCACCTCAACATCGGTCAGCCGGATATTGAAACACCGCAGGTGATGTTTGACGCGATAAAGAATTATCCGAAAAAAGTCGTGGAGTATTCGCACTCGGCAGGCAACGAATCGTACAGGAAAAAACTTACACAGTATTACAGTCGTCATAATATTGAACTTGATTATTCTGAAATCATTGTAACCACCGGTGGCTCAGAGGCGATTGAAATAGCCATGATGAGCTGCATGAATCCGGGTGACGAAATGATTATTGCCGAACCGTTCTACGCGAACTACAACGGATTTTCCACGCAGGCAGATATCATTATCAAACCCGTCCGCTCAACGATTGAAAATGGTTTCGCGCTTCCGACAATCAGTGAATTTGAGAAAGTTATTTCTCCAAAGACCAGAGCAATAATAATTTGCAACCCGAGCAACCCTACAGGATATTTATACACGAGGGAAGAACTGGAATCGCTGAAGAAACTTGTCATCAAACACGACCTCTGGTTGTTCTCCGATGAAGTGTACCGCGAATTTTGCTATGACGGAAAGGAATATGTTTCCGTTATGCATCCTGAAATGCTCAGAGGCATTGAACAAAATGTTGTGCTGCTCGATTCCATCTCGAAACGATACAGCGCATGCGGTGCTCGCATAGGCGCCATTGCATCGAAGAATAAGAATGTGATGAGTGCTGCATTGAAATTTGCACAGGCGCGGCTGAGTCCGCCTTCTTTCGGGCAGGCGGCTGCGGAGGCGGCTGTTGACACGCCGGAAGAATATTTCAGCAACGTGAAAGCAGAATATGTTGCACGCAGAAATTTTATTGTCGAAGCACTGAACAATATTGAAGGAGTGTTTTGCCCCAAACCGAGCGGAGCGTTTTACTGCATTGCACGGCTGCCGGTTGATGATGCGGATAATTTCTGTCAATGGCTGCTCGAAAAATTTTCTCATAACAACGAGACCGTGATGCTTGCTCCCGCTTCAGGATTTTACTCGGCAAAAGGCGATGGAAAAAATGAAGTGCGCATTGCTTACGTGCTTAAGATAGATGACTTGCGCAAAGCAATGGAGTGTCTGGAAATTGCGCTCAGGGAATATCCTGGAAAAATTGTTGCATCGGAAAAACAAAAACAAGCAGTGGAATAACTCTCACGGCCTGATATATTTCAGCTTAAAATTTTCTGTTTAAACCGTTGCTTTTTTCAGTGTCACCGCCTTCATCCACTCGCTGGTGACAGAACCCGGACGCTCAAGAGGAACCCCGAGCGCGCGGTCCCAAAGCAGAGAAGAAAGAACCCCAAGCGCGCGCGAAACACCGAACAGCACCGTGTAGAAATCATATTCAGTCATTCCATAGTGAATGAGCAATGCGCCTGAATGTGCATCCACATTGGGCCACGGGTTTTTAATTTTTCCAGTTGATTCCAGAATAGGAGGGACTACTTCATAAAGCATGTGAACGATGCGGCAGTTTTCATCATCCGGCATATATTTTTTAGCGAACTCCTGCTGTGCAATAAAGCGCGGGTCGGTTTTGCGGAGCACGGCATGTCCATAGCCGGGAACAACTTTTCCTTCGCTCAGGGTTTTGTGTATGTAATCGGCAAGCTGCTGTTTGGTGGGAGTGCCGCCAACGCTTTCCTTTAGTTCAAAAATCCATCGAATCACTTCCTGGTTTGCCAGCCCGTGAAGCGGACCTGCAAGACCGTTCATGCCCGATGCAAATGAAAGATAGGCATCGCTCAGCGTGGTGCCGACTAAGTGCGTTGCATGCGCAGAAACATTTCCTCCTTCGTGGTCCGCATGAATGGTAAGGTACAAGCGCATGAGCCGTTTAAAGTCGTCATTGTCGAAGCCGAGCATGTGGGCGAAGTTTGCAGCCCAGTCAAGTTTAGGGTCCGGTTCGATGTGCTCGCTGTTTTTGTAAGTGCGTCTGTAAATGTAGGCAGCCACGCGCGGCAGACGTGCAATCAGGTTCATCGCGTCTTCGTATGTGGCATCCCAATAGTCCTTTTTATTGATTCCCTTGCGGTAAGCAGCAGCAAACACCGATTCGGTTTGCAGCGCGAGAATGGCAGCGCTGAACTGTGTCATCGGGTGGGTGTGCTTCGGCAGTGAATCGAGCATGTTGAAAACATGTTTCGGCACATTGCTCCTGCGTGCCCATGTAGTGCTCACTCCAACAACATCATCGTACGCGGGTAAATCGCCAATCAGCATGAGATAAAAAATTCCTTCAGGCAACGGCTCGTGGTCACCGGGCGCCTTGGGAAGTTTCTCTCTGAGTTCAGGAATGGAATATCCGCGGAAACGGATTCCTTCCTCGGGGTCGAGCTTGGATGTCTCGGTCACCATTCCAATCATTCCCTTCATGCCATGATACACCTGATCAACGGTGTACTGTCCGATGACGGTGTTGCCATGCTCTTTCAAAAAATCTTTTTGCTGCATTGCCATCGGCAAAGCAACCGATGCAAATTTCTCTTTAAGTTTATCTGTTTTCATGTTGAATAAAATTGTTGATTATTTTTCTGCGAATTTATGTAACACGAATTGAATATTAACTTTGGTGAAAAGAAGTTTTATTTTTCTTTTCCTTTTTTGTCAAGCACACGCATCTGGTTTTGCTGTTCTCCCTGCGGGCGTGTAATCAGTAAAATGCTCACGACAAGAATTACCACAAGCATGATGAGCAATCCGAACTCAAAATATCTTTTCAGCCGCCTCCTTGAAAAGAAGGACCTTTTCTTCCGGTAGCGGATTTTCTTTTTGATTCGTCCGCTGGTGGGAGAAATGCTGTACTCAACGATTTCGTTTTTCTCTTCAATCATATCTCAAAAAAAATTACTTCACGAAGTTACAACTCTGAACGATGTCTTAAAAGGAAAATTTGGTCCTGCATAAACTGCGGAACTGTCCAGCGTTTCTTCAATGCGCAGAAGCTGGTTGTATTTCGCAATACGGTCGGAGCGGGAGGCGGAGCCGGTTTTAATTTGACCGGTGTTGAGGGCAACAGCAAGGTCGGCAATGAAGGTATCTTCCGTTTCTCCTGAGCGGTGGCTGATGACAGATGTGTAAGCGTGCCTGTGCGCGAGTTCAACCGCCTGGATGGTTTCCGTGAGCGTACCGATTTGATTCACCTTAATGAGAATGGAATTTGCAATTCCTTCTTTGATTCCCCGTGAAAGGCGATTGACATTGGTCACAAAAATATCATCGCCAACAATCTGGATTTTATTCCCGGATTTTTCGGTGTGCAACTTCCATCCTTCCCAGTCGTCTTCCGCCATGCCGTCTTCGATGGAAACAATGGGATAGCGTTTCACCCAGTCAGCCCAGAAATCAACAAGCTGCTTCGGAGTGAGTTCATCGCCAGTGGATTTTTTTAAAATGTATTTTCCTTTTTCAGCGTTAAAAAATTCTGAAGCGGCTGGGTCCAACCCGATGGCGATTTCCTTTCCGGGTTCATACCCTGCATCGGTGATAGCATCGAG
>DATDOJ010000285.1:0-5902 GCA_035293345.1 Bacteroidia bacterium | reverse complement strand
CTTTTGTTGTTGCGCGTTGAACTAATTTCCTTCCATCCACGACAAATAATAATTGTCGTTTATGATTTTCATCGCGTCTTCGGTTAGCCAAAGCGGTTTGAATGTATCAACCATCACTGCAAGCTCTTTGGTTTCCTTGGTTCCTAAACTTTTTTCCACCGTGCCGGGATGTGGTCCGTGCGGGATTCCTGCAGGGTGAAGCGTAATCATTCCTTTAGTTACATGCTTGCGCGACATGAAATCACCGTCAACATAATAGAGCACTTCATCTGAGTCAACATTACTGTGGTTGTATGGCACAGGAATAGAAAGAGGATGGTAGTCGAACATACGAGGAACGAAAGAACAAATCACAAAGTTGTGTGCTTCAAACGTCTGATGAATTGGCGGGGGCATGTGAACTCTTCCGGTAATCGGCTCGAAATCGTGAATTGAAAATGCATACGGATAATGATTGCCGTCCCATCCGAAAGCATCGAAGGGGTGCGTTGCATAAATATAGTCGTACAACATTCCCTGTTTCTTGATTAAGATTCTGAAGTCACCTTTTTCATCGTGTGTAACAAGGTTTTCCGGCTTACGGAAATCACGCTCGCAGAAAGGAGCATGCTCAAGAAGTTGTCCGTAATCATTAAGATATCGCTTTGGCGGCTCCACTGCGCTGAAAGATTCGATAATCAACAGGCGATTTTCCGGTGAGTTGAAATGAATCCGGTAAATCGTTCCGCGTGGAATCACGATGTAGTCCCCGTACGAAAAATCTATGGAGCCGTAAATCGTTTCCACTCTGCCGCTGCCAACGTGAATGAAAATAACTTCATCGGCATCAGCATTTTTGTAAAAATAACTTTCAAGTGAATTTTTCGGAGCGGCAAGCGAGAGATGGACATCGTTGTTGATAAGAACCGGCTTGCGGCTTTCCAGGTAATCGTCAGCAGGTGCGATGTTGAATCCTTCGAAGCTCTCATGTTTCATGTGACGCTGATAAGCAATCTTCGGTTCAACAGATTTGCTGTCGCCCGCTTTCTTAATCAACGTGGGCGGATGGCAGTGATAGATGAGAGAATAAACACTGGAGAAGCCGTGTGTTGAAACCAATTCTTCTGCATACAGCGAGCCATCGGGCTTGCGGAATTGAGTGTGACGCTTGTGAGGAATTTTTCCAAGAGAATAGTAGTGAGGCATAACTGAATTTTTTCTGCCTTCAAAATTACTCAATTATTTTTCTGCGGTTGATTTTTTGTTGTTCTGCCAGGTATTCCGAAACAGCAGCCTCTTTATTGAATTTTTAATTTTTCAATTCCATTTGAACATGCAAGGTGAAACGGCCACCTGGCACCACTGAAATCTACGGCTAAAAGTTTTTGTTTCGTCTCAGGAAGTTTTCGCTTTATCTCAAAAGTTTTCTGATTCATTTCAGAGGGTTCCCGCTCCGTCTCAGGAAGTTTCTGCTTCATCTCAGAAATCTTCCGCTTTATCTCAGGGGGTTTCTGAGGCATCTCAGGAAGTTTCCGCTTCGTCTCAGAAAGTTCCTGAGGCATCTCAGAGGGTTTCCGCTTCGTCTCAGAAAGTTTCTGAGATGAAGCAAATTGCCGGCTTCATGCAATTTCAATCCAAAACCGAACATCATATTATTTCTAACCTTTTAAAACCCAAATACCATATCAGGCATACGCATTCCTGAAACCCTTCCCGGGTTTGCTACTTAGGTCATCCTGTCCAACGGCATTTATTTTCTCCGCATAAAAACAAAGGAGAAAATTTTTTCATAGAAAATTATGCTGAGCCGGCAGCAGGCTTACTGCTGTATATCCTGCATCTGGTCCATGATGTTGCGCGTGTTCTTCCTCTTGAAAAGCGACACATCGAATTTCCCGAAGCGGTACGAAAAGTTGAGACGCACAAACTGCTGGTCGCGTTTGCGTAAAACGCTTTGCGTGAAATAACCGGACTCAGAATAGCTCTCGTATTTTTTTGTCTTGAAAATATCCGACACACTTATTGTCACCGAAGCATTTTTCTCCTTCAGAAATTCTTTCTTCAATGCAATCTCAGCACTGTAATTGGGTTTGATATATCCCTGCAGCGTTGACTGCGGACCCATACCATAACCACCGCCTCCGCCACCAGCTATTCCTCCTCTTGCATCGCCTGAACTGACAGGTAAAGCGGTTTCAGATTGATAGTCGCCCGATAACTGAACCGAGAAATTTTTAGGCAGCTTCAGGTTCACGTTCATCTTGGCAAACCATGTGAATTGTTCGTTGCTCAGATTGGCTTCAATATTCTCTCCGTTTATCACAGAGTTGTAGGCGTTCACATTCAGCATCACATCAAATTTTTTGGAGAACGTATTTTTCAGTGTCAGTTCAGCGCCATACGCATAACTCTCGTTGGCATTCAGGTAAGTATTAATGATGATGTTCCTGTTTAGCGAAGTATCGGGTTCCGTTACCTGGTAACGGGTAATGAGGTCAGTCGTGTATTTAAGATAGAGCGAAGCAAGGATGCTGAGTTTGCTGCTTAAATTTTTCTGATGAGATAGTTCGAATGAGTTTGTGAATTCCGGCTTCAATCCCGGGTTGCCGCGACTCAGGTTGAGCGAGTCAGCATAATCGGTATAAGGAAGTATCTGGAAAAAATTCGGTCGGTTGATTCGCCTTGAGTAATTCAGTTGAAGCGTGTTATCTTCTGAAAATTTGTAGCTGAGAAAAACACTCGGGAACAAACTCACCAGATAATTGTTGTTGAACGTGAGCGACCGGCTGAATAATTCCCCAACGTAATCATAACTCTCCACGCGCAGTCCCGCCTGGTAGCCGAATTTGTGAACGGAGTTCGTGTACATAAAATATCCTGCATATATTTTATCCGTGTATTCGTAATCGCTGGTCTGCGCAGGAATCAACACATTGAACAAATAATTATTTATCTCACTCGTGAATGTTTTAATAGAGAGCCGGACACCACCTTCAATCTTTTTCTTCTCGGTAACCGGTTTCACATAGTCCGATTGAAAAGTAATGAACTCATTTCCGCTCGTTCCGCGAAGCTGCTGGAGAATGTCAGTGCCGGATTGGTTGTTGTATAAATCAAAATATTTTGTGTCGTAGTCCCCTTCATATTTGCTCTTGTTCCGGTTGTAATTGAAATCGGCAGTCAGTTCATGTCCTGCTTTCGGAAAAAGATGCTTATATGAAATTCTGCCTCCGCCATTGTTGAACTCGCGCGTAGTGGAAGATTTTTTTTTCGAGTGCCCGTTTATCGTATCGTTTTCCGTCACAATATCATCCACCGGGTTGAATTTTCCTTTGTTAATATTCCCGGAGAGGGTAATTGTATTCCTGTTATCCACGAAATAATCCACTCCGCCACGAAACATCCTGAAGAAGCCGCTCATTTCTGATTCTGTTTTCTGGCTATACACTATTGCAGGTAAATATGTATCGCCAAAATAGTTTCTTTCTGTCTCTGCTGTACTTTTGGATTTGCGCTGGTTGTAATTCGCACCGAGAAAGACATTTATTTTTTGCTCCCGCGCATTCACATCTCCGCTGCCGTTAAATCTTCCGCGCGAGTCCACACCGGCACGAAGATTTCCGCTGTAGCCGATGCGCCTGCTTTTCTTCAAAACGATGTTCAGAATTCCCGCGCCTCCGCCCGATGCGTCATATTTCGCGGAGGGGTTTGTAATCAGTTCAACACTTTGAATTGCATCAGCAGGAATCTGGTCGAGCGTCATGGTGGTTGGCCTGCCATCAACAAAAATCTGCGGGGATGCATTTCTTACTGTTACATTTCCGTCAATGTCAACATTAACTGTCGGAACATTTTTCATCACATCCACTGCTGTGCCCCCTTCATTAACCGGATTCTTCTCCACGTTATAAACTTTTTTATCAATGGAAAATTCAAACGCCTGAGATCCGCCATCAATGATAACTTCTTTCAACAGCACAGTATCTTTTTTCAGTGCGATGTTGCCGAGGTCTTTATCAATATTGTTCAGGTATTGCTCCATCCCTGCTTTAGCATCGAACTTAATATTGAAAGAAATTTTATTTTCATAAGCTACATATCCGAACGCAGAAATTTTAATAGTGTACTCTCCGAATATCATAAGTTTCTCCAGTGAAAAATCTCCGTTCGATTTCGTAAGGTCGCCTGTCACAAGAGCATCCTTCGATTCTTTCCTCACCGAATCCTTCTTCTGCTGAAAAAGCTGAACGGTGGAATACTCGATTCCTTTTCCGGTTGCATCGTCAACGACTTTTCCGTAAAAATGTCCTACATTCATCTGTTTGCCTCCCCTGTTTTCGCCACCGGGCATGGAGGGAAACTGTGCATAGGAATTCGACCATGCAAAAAATAAAAACAAGCAGCAGTAAATATTTTTCATTTCAGATATAATCCTGCAAAAGTATCTGAAAGGACTGAAACGAAATGAAAAGCGAATGAGAAAAGAAACAATTACTTCACAAACTTCCGGACTTGCTCATTAAAACATTCTCCAACTCCCTCTTCAAATACTCCCCCGTTATACTTTTCTTATCAGCGGCAACTTCAAGCGGTGTTCCTTCGCTTATGATGTAACCGCCTGCTTCACCACCTTCAAAACCTAAGTCAATTATCCAATCCGCTGATTTGATTACGTCCATGTTGTGTTCAATGATGAGCACCGTGTTTCCTTTATCAACGAGTTTGTTGAGTACATCGAGAAGAATTCTCACATCTTCAAAATGCAATCCTGTTGTCGGTTCGTCAAGGATGTAAAAAGTATTTCCTGTATCGCGCTTGGAAAGTTCGGTGGCGAGTTTCACGCGCTGTGCTTCACCACCGGAGAGTGTTGTGGACTGCTGACCAAGCGTGAGATAACCAAGCCCCACATCTTTAAGCGTTTTTATTTTGTTGAGGATAGACGGAACATTTTCAAAAAACTCCACCGCATGTTCAATGCTCATGTCGAGCACATCGCTGATGGATTTCCCACGGTAGTGCACTTCAAGTGTTTCGCGATTGTAACGTTTGCCTCGGCATGTTTCGCATTGCACATAAACATCTGGAAGAAAATTCATTTCAATCACGCGCATTCCTCCGCCAAGACAGGTGTTGCATCTTCCGCCCGGAACATTAAAAGAAAATCGACCCGGTTTATAGCCGCGGATTTTTGATTCCTGCAAAACAGCATATAAATTTCTTATGTCGGTGAAAACTCCGGTATACGTTGCAGGATTCGAGCGGGGTGTTCTGCCGATGGGCGACTGGTCAATCTCAATCACCTTGTCAACGTGCTCGATTCCTTTTATTGATTTGTGCGGAAGAGGCGTTGCAACGGAATTGTAAAAATGTTTATTGAGAATAGGATAAAGCGTTTCATTAATGAGCGATGATTTCCCGCTTCCCGAGACACCCGTTACACAAATTAATTTCCCAAGCGGTAACTTCACCGAAACATCTTTCAGGTTATTTCCCTTTGCGCCTTCGAGCAAAAGATTTTTTCCGTTACCCTTTCTGAATTTTGTTCTTGCTTCAATTTCAATCTCGCCTTTAAGGTATTGCGCGGTGATGCTGTTCTGTTTAATAAATTCTTCGGGCGTTCCCTGAGCTACCACTTTCCCTCCGTGAATTCCTGCGCCCGGACCTAAGTCAACAATGTAATCAGCACTCAGCATCGTTTCTTTGTCGTGCTCAACAACAATCACTGTGTTCCCCATGTCGCGCAACTGGTGAAGCGAATTCAGCAACCGGATATTGTCGCGCTGATGCAGCCCGATACTCGGCTCGTCAAGAATATAAAGCACGCCCACCAACTGCGAACCGATTTGCGTTGCCAGCCGGATGCGTTGCGCCTCTCCTCCCGAAAGTGATTTTGTATTTCTGCTCAGCGATAAATAACCAAGTC
>DATDOJ010000284.1:0-2769 GCA_035293345.1 Bacteroidia bacterium | reverse complement strand
TACTGCTTGCGAAAACATCGGGCAGCGCAACACCAACCAATGTGGATGAAATGAGAATGCTTCAGAAGCTTGTGAAGCAGCGCAAAGAGTCGGCTGATATTTACCGTCAGGAAAACCGCGCAGACCTTCTGAAGACAGAAGAAGAAGAAATAGTAGTCATTGAGCGCTACCTGCCGAAGATGATGAGCGAGGAGGAAATCAAAGCAGCGCTGAAAGATATTATTACATCCGTTGGCGCAACATCAGCGGCAGACATGGGCAAAGTGATGGGAGCCGCATCAAAACATTTTGCAGGCAAGGCGGATAACAAAATCGTTTCAACATTAGTGAAGCAAATGCTTTCTTAAAAAAACAGAACGCAGATTATCGTGATGATTAAGATAAGTCATGATAAATTTTATCTTCAATAATCATAACAATCATAACAATCCGCGTTCCCATTTCTAATTTCAATTTTCCAATTTCTCTTTTATGATACAACGCTCAACTCTTTCATTTCTGAAAGACCTCAGGAAGAATAACAACAAACCGTGGTTCGACAAGAACAAACCCCGTTATGAGGAGGCGAAAAAGAATTTTGAAGATGTAGTTACATCGTATCTAACCCGCCTCACGGCTATTGATAAACGCTATGCTCCCGTCACTGCAAAGAATTGCGTGTTCCGCATATATCGTGACGTGCGTTTTTCTACTGACAAGACACCGTACAAATCGCATTTTGGCGCAGGCATTTCACCCAACGGAAAAAAAGTTAATGAGCCGGGTTATTATCTCCACATCGAAGCAGGAAAATCTTTTCTTGCAGGCGGCATTTGGATGCCCGAGCCCGACCTGCTGAAAAAAATCCGCCAGGAGATTGACTACAACGGAAAAAAGTTTAAGAAGATTTTAACCGACAGCAAATTCAAAAAATATTATGGAGCGCTTGATGAGGAATACAAACTTTCCCGTCCGCCAAAAGGATATGACAAAACGCATCCTGACATTGAACTTCTGAAATTCAACAGCTACATCGTGTGGCATCAATTCAGCGATAAGGATGCAACTTCCGCCTCGTTCGTAAAGGAACTCGACAAGGGCGCGCGCATCATGAAACCGTTTCTCGATTTTCTGGGCGAAGCGATTTCATAAGAAGAACATAAACATGCGTTTAATTTAACAGCTTAAACTTAAAAATATGAACAACAAAAAATTCTATTCGCTCATTGTTGCTGCTGTTGCAATCATTGCGCTTGCTGCGGCAGGCGAAAAATATGAAATGCTTTCCATCGGAGCTAAAGCACCGAAAGCAGACGTGAAGATGGAAGACATCTCCGGAAAACAACTTTCACTTACTGACATTAAACAGGAGAAAGGATTGCTCGTGATTTTTTCCTGCAACACTTGTCTGTTTGTAATTGCATGGGAAGACCGCTATCCGGGACTTGGTGAATTGTGTGCGAAAAATAATATCGGCATGGTGCTGGTCAATTCAAACGAAGCACGCAGGGAAGGCGTTGACTCAAAATGGGAAATGAAAAAGCATGCTGAAGAAAAAAATTATAACTGTTCGTATGTGATTGACGAAAAATCAGAACTCGCAAATGCATTCGGAGCCAAAACAACTCCGCACGTTTACCTCTTCGATAAAGACATGAAACTTGTTTACCGCGGAGCGATTGATGATTCTCAGGGAAAGGAAGAGGTTAAACCAAAGGAACTTTACCTTAAGAATGCCATCGAAAATCTGTCAACCGGAAAACCAATTAACCCTGGTGAAACCAAACAGGTTGGTTGCAGCATCAAGAGAGCTTCGTAAAATATAATAAGATCTAAAAGAAAAATCCCGCTGAAAAATTTCAGCGGGATTTTTTTTGTCCGTACTTTTTTTGTGCGTTTTAATTTGCTGCATCAACAGCAACCGGTTCAACGGAAACATAAGAGCGGTCTCCGTGTTTGGTTCTGAAAACAACTTTGCCGTCAGCCAAAGCAAACAATGTGTGGTCTTTACCAATGCCGACATTATTGCCGGGGAAATGCTTCGTGCCCCGTTGACGGACGAGGATGTTACCTGCTGAGGCGAACTGTCCGCCATAAATTTTTATTCCGAGCCGTTTACTATGACTCTCGCGACCGTTTCTGGAACTGCCTACGCCTTTTTTGTGTGCCATGTGTGAAAGAAGTTATATGTTATTGGTAATATGTTATACGGTGGTTATGCGTTTTTCTTTTTTTTGTATAACGTATAACCCATAACGTGTAACGTTTTTTACGCTTTAATTTTTTCAATCTGAATTTTGGTGAGATACTGTCGGTGACCGTTCAGTTTCTCATATCCTTTCCTGCGTTTCTTTTTAAAGATAAGAACCTTGTCGTCTTTAAGGTGCGAGACAACGGTTGCCGTGACCTTGGCTCCTTTAACAAGAGGACTGCCCACTTTCACTTTGCCTTCGTTTTCAGTGAGCACCACATCGGTGAAATCAACTTTTTTTCCTTCCTCGTCTTTGAGGCGGTGAACAAAAATATTCTGCCCTTCCGTTACCTTGAACTGCTGACCTTGTATGTTTACTACTGCGTACATTTTTCGATTGATTATTGATTATTTATTATTTATTATTTAACGCGCTTTGCCAATTGCCTATTTCTTTTTTCAGCGGGACGCAAATGTAAAAAAGAAAATTTATCAGGCAAACAACTTATCTTTCAGCAATGTTTAAAACGGGTGTATTTTCGCTGTTTCTAATTTCAATAATCTCCCCCTCCTGTTCTCAGCAGCCAACTATGCAGCAC
>DATDOJ010000283.1:0-2311 GCA_035293345.1 Bacteroidia bacterium | reverse complement strand
ATGCAACGAATATTTTCTTTAGAAATCTAAAGCATCATAAAGATGAATTAAAAAACCTGATGACGGAAAACTTCCAAATAATCAAACCGAATTTTTCGGAAATCTATTTGTAATGGGTATAATTATACGTTATTAGAAAATTGAATTTCTTAAAGCGTATAACATATAACATGTAATATATAACTTTCCCAAATGAATAGTTTTGAAATCATCGGAGACGCGGAACTCAAAGGAGAAATAGTTCCCCAGGGCGCCAAGAACGAAGCACTGCAGATTATCTGTGCAGTGCTTCTCACACCGGAAACGGTTACCATCAGCAACATTCCCGACATACGTGATGTCAACAAGTTGATTGAACTGCTTGCTGCGATGGGAGTCGAAGTGAAAAAGATTGCTGATGACACTTACACTTTCTGCGCAAAGCAAATCAACCAGGAATTTTTTAAGACAAAAGAATTTGTAAGCGCTGCATCAGCACTGCGCGGTTCCATCATGATTGCTGGTCCACTACTCTCTCGATTCGGCAATGCCAGCATCCCGAAACCAGGCGGAGATAAAATCGGACGCAGAAGATTGGATACACACTTCATCGGCTTTCAAAAACTCGGAGCAGAATTTAATTTCGATACGGACGAAAACTTTTTCACGGTCAAAGCAAAGAAGCTGAAAGGTGTTGACATGCTTCTCGATGAAGCATCTGTTACCGGAACTGCAAACATCATTATGGCTTCTGTTCTTGCCGAGGGAACAACAACGATTTACAACGCTGCCTGTGAGCCATACCTGCAGCAACTCTGTAAAATGCTCAACCGCATGGGAGCAAAAATATCCGGCATTGGCTCAAACCTGCTTGTGATTGAAGGGGTAACTTCCCTGAATGGAACTACACACCGCATGCTGCCGGATATGATTGAAATAGGAAGCTTCATCGGGCTTGCTGCTATAACGCGTTCCGAAATCACTATCAAAAATGTGAGTTACGAAAATCTTGGTCTCATTCCTGATGTGTTCCGAAAACTTGGAATCACGGTTAATAAAGTGAATGATGATATCCATATTCCAAGACATGAGCATTACGAAATAGAAACTTTCATTGATGGCTCTATCCTCACTATTGCCGATGCTATTTGGCCCGGATTAACACCCGACCTATTGAGTGTTATTCTTGTCACTGCAACTCAGGCGAAAGGAACAGTTCTCATTCACCAGAAAATGTTTGAGAGTCGTTTGTTCTTTGTTGACAAACTCATTGATATGGGCGCGCAAATCATCCTCTGCGACCCGCACCGCGCAACCGTGATTGGCATAAACAGGCAACATCCATTACGCGGCATACAAATGACCTCTCCCGACATCAGGGCTGGTGTTGCGTTGCTCATTGCAGCACTTTCAGCAAAAGGGAAAAGTGTTATTAATAATATTGAACAGATTGACCGCGGCTACCAGAAAATTGATGAACGGCTCAGAAATCTGGGTGCGCAGATAAAAAGAGTGTGATGAAAAACCGGTCATTCATATTCAAATCACGTCTCGTTTTATACATTTGCCTCTGCTCTGATAATTCTTAACCAGAAACCCCAAATAAACTATCTAAACACTATGAAAAAAACTATTTTCTTTTCCGCCTTGGTTATCGCAGCGATAATCGGTTCTGCCTTTGTTCGTCCGCAGGAAGTGGCAAAGCCGGAAAACAAAGAAGGCATTAATATTGGCGACAAAGCGCCCGAAATTGCCCTTGCGAATCCTGAAGGAAAAGTCATCAAACTTTCTTCCCTGAAAGGCAAAGTTGTATTGATTGATTTCTGGGCATCATGGTGCGGACCATGCAGGCGGGAGAATCCGAGAGTGGTTCAGGCGTATGATACATTCAGCAAGAAAAAATTTAAAGGCGCCAAGGGATTTGCCATCTACAGTGTTTCACTCGACCGCGAAAAAGAAAAGTGGGTGAAAGCGATTGCCGATGATAAACTTTCCTGGAAGGAGCACGTCAGCGATTTAAAATGGTGGTATTCAGAAGCTGCACAAGTATATAAAGTACAGGGCATTCCTACCAACTGGCTGATTGACGCAAAAGGTATTATTGTTGCACAAAATCTGAGAGGGGATGCGTTAGAGCAGGAATTGAATAAACTGGTTCAGCAATAATTTATTTACGTATATATTTGAGCCGTCCCGATAGCTATCGCATAGGCGTCAACCTAATTTTAATTTTTCAATAAAGTTCAATCTATCCTTTCGTTTGTCGTAAGCGCAGTAGCGGAGTAACTCGGGGGTTAAAGTTCTGAAATTTTTTTCAAGGAACACGTTGAAG
>DATDOJ010000282.1:0-2178 GCA_035293345.1 Bacteroidia bacterium | reverse complement strand
CACGAAGAGATTATTCACGAAGTCGCTGTAAGCTCCACCAAAATCCGCAAGGCGCTGGAGGCGGGCGATGTTGCTTATGCCAACGAACTGCTCGGCTATGAATATATGCTTTCAGGCAGCGTGATGAAAGGTGACGGTATCGGAAAACATCTCGGTTTTCCGACTGCCAATATTATTCCTTCTGAAAAGTTCAAACTAATTCCGGGAGAAGGAATTTATGCCGTGCAAATAAAAATTGAAGAACAGCGTTTCAACGGAATGCTTTACATCGGCACACGACCAACTTTTGACAAATTGCAGAAGGTAATTGAAGTTAACATCTTCAATTTTGAAAAAGATATTTACGGAAAAGATATTACGGTGTTCTTCAAGCAACGCATCCGCGATGATGCGCGTTTCTCTTCGCCCGAAGAGCTGAGCAGGCAATTGGAGAATGACAGAGTAGAAGCAATGAAAATTTTTTTACTTAGAAATTAATCTGCGAATCTGCGGCTAATAAAAAATGAAAAAAATATTTCTCCTTCTTTTTATCTCATTCATCTCAATGAATGATTGCTTCGCCCAGGAGTTAGGTACGCTTTATACCGACCTGGAAAGCGCATTGCAGGAACCTGACAATGTAACCCGGCTGAAACTCTCGAAGAAAAAATTAAAAGAAATTCCTCCGGAAGTTTTTCTTTTCAAAAATCTTGAGGAGCTTGATTTGAGTAAGAACAAAATTGACTCTATTCCCGACAGCATCGGTGTGCTGCTGAATCTCAAAGTGCTCAACCTGTCAAGCAACAAACTCACAGCGCTGCCTGCCGGTATTGGTCAATTAAAAAACCTTGAAACACTTTCTGCCGCGCGAAATGATATTCAAACGCTTCCGCCTGAAATCGGGGAGCTGCAGAATCTCCGCTTCCTGAATCTCTGGGACAATGACCTGCAAAATCTTCCGGATGAACTCGGACAACTGACAGAATTAAAAGAGTTGGAACTGCGCAGCATTTTGTTCAGCGACAGTGAGCGGGAACACATCAAAAAACTTTTACCGAATACAAAAATTTATTTGTCGCCTTCGTGCAACTGCGAGTTCTGAGAAGAGCAAAAAAAAATTCCCCGAAATTTCAGAGGACGTTTTCTTTTGTTGTGTATCAGCTTAAGGTTTCTTTTCTTCAGTGAAACCTGTAACTTTAAATTCTGTTCTGCGGTTTTTCTGGTGGTCGGCTTCGGCACAGGCGGCTCCGTCTTTACATTCGTTGGTGAGCATGGTTTCACCATAGCCCTTGCCTGTCAGGCGGTCTTTGGCAATTCCCTTGCCGACAAGATATTTCACCGCGGCATCAGCGCGTTTCTGAGAAAGTTTATCGTTGTAAGCATCCGTGCCGCGGCAGTCGGTGTGCGACATGAGTTCAATATTTATTGTAGGGTTCAGTGCAAGAACTCCTGCTACCGAGTCGAGCTGCTGAGCTGCATCCGGACGGATGTTATACTTATCATAGTCGTAATAAATATTCTCAACGGTGTAAACCTTTTCAACCACCACCGGCTCCACTTCCATGCGGAGTTTGACTATCATACTTTCCGAAGCGTGTTTGTCAACCGTGCTGACGTCAACCGTCTGGGTGAAGTAGTGATGCTTGGTACCGACCACTGCAAAGTCGGTTTCAGGATTAAGACGGAATGTGAATGTACCATCATCGCCTGTGGAGATGCTGTCGGTAGCGCCAGTGATTTTATTGATGAGCGTAACGAGAACTCCGCCAATGGGTTTATCGCTGTCCTTTTCAACGGACAATCCGTCAACAATGAACTGGTATTCTTTTTTTATGAAACTGAAGATGTGGTCTGTGCCTGTATCGCTGTTGCGGTTGGAAGAAAAATATCCTGTGGCTGCGCTCGCGCTGTCGGGCATGAAGCTGAAATCATCGCGTGTGGAGTTCACGGGGTAAGCCATGTTCTCAGGTGCGCTCCAGGAGCCGTTTTCATTTTTCGATTTATAAATATCCAGCCCGCCCATGCCGACCAATCCATCCGATGAGTAGTAGAGATTATTTTCAGAGCTCACCGGAAACATTTCATTTCCGATAGTGTTGATTGTGGTTCCCATATTCACAGGAATTCCCCAGGCGCCATTTTCATACTTCACCGTGTAAATATCTGTTCCGCCCATTCCGCCTTGCATGTCGGAAGCGA
>DATDOJ010000281.1:0-3724 GCA_035293345.1 Bacteroidia bacterium | reverse complement strand
TATGCGATAGCGCTCAAGCGTTCCGTCAATCTTTACTCCAATGCGGAAAGATTTTTTACAGGTTGAATCGCTTTGCGAAAAAACATTGCCGCAAATAAATGTTCCGCAGAGCAAGAGAAGAAAAATATTTTTCATCGGCAGAAAAATTTTAGAGGAGTAAAAGTAAATAAAAAAAGTTTGCATATCCAAACAGCAAATCCTGCGTGAGAAAATAAATGATGAATAATGAATGTCGAATGTTGAAGTCAAAATACCTGCACCGCACTACACTTCAAAATTCAAGATTCATCATTCATCATTCGATATTCTTTAACGGATAACTTCTACATTTGCAAGCTATGATTAAAATTACTTTTCCCGACAGCGCCATCCGCGAATATCCCGAAGGAACCACGGCACATGAAATCGCAAAGTCCATCAGCGAGGGACTTGCGCGCAATGTGCTGGCGGCAAAAGTGAACGGACACGTTTGGGATTCTACACGCCCCATCATCGAAGATGCAGCGCTGGAACTTCTCACCTTCGAACATCCCGATGGCAAAGCAACAATGTGGCATTCTTCAGCACATCTCATGGCGGAGGCGCTGGAGTTTTATTATCCGGGAGTTAAATTCGGAATCGGTCCGCCTGTTGAAGGTGGGTTTTATTATGATGTTGATTTAGGCGGGCAGGCAATTTCCAGCGATGACTTCAAACGCATCGAAGATAAAATGATTGAGCTGGCGCGGCAGGCGAATAAATACCAGAGAAAAGAAATCTCGAAGAAAGCCGCCTTGCATCACTTCTCCGAAAAGGGAGATGAATACAAACTCGATTTGCTGCAAGACCTCGAAGACGGACAAATAACTTTTTACACGCAGGGAAATTTCACCGACCTGTGCAGAGGACCGCACATTCCGGACACAAGCTATATCAAAGCCGTGAAACTCCTCAACATTGCGGGCGCATACTGGCGCGGTGACGAAACAAAAAAGCAGCTCACCCGCATTTACGGAATCACTTTCCCGAAGCAAAGTTTGCTCACGGAATATCTGACGATGGTCGAGGAAGCAAAGAAGCGCGACCACCGCAAACTGGGAAAAGAACTTGAGCTGTTTACCTTCTCCGAGAAAGTCGGAATGGGACTTCCTCTGTGGCTTCCCAAAGGCGCCATGCTTCGCGAGCGTCTCGAATCATTTTTGAAACGCGCGCAGGTGAAAGCGGGATATGTTCCGGTGATTACTCCGCATATCGGCAACAAGCAGTTGTATGTGACGAGTGGGCATTACGAGAAATACGGGAAAGATTCTTTTCAGCCAATACGCACACCGGCAGAAGGCGAAGAGTTTTTTCTCAAGCCCATGAATTGTCCGCATCACTGCGAGATTTATAAAAGCAAACAATATTCTTATAAAGATTTGCCGGTGCGTTTTGCTGAGTTCGGAACTGTGTATCGCTATGAACAAAGCGGAGAGCTGCACGGACTCACGCGCGTGAGAGGATTCACACAAGACGATGCGCATCTCTTCTGCCGCCCCGACCAGGTGAAGGAAGAATTTATCAAGGTCATTGATTTAGTGCTCTATGTTTTGCGCGCATTGGACTTCCCCGAATTCACCGCGCAGATTTCTTTGCGCGACCCGGAAAACAAAAGCAAGTACATCGGCTTGGACGAGAACTGGGATAAAGCAGAGAAGGCAATCATTGAAGCGACTGCTGAAAAGGGCTTGAAGGCGATTGTTGAAATTGGCGAAGCCGCCTTCTACGGACCCAAACTCGACTTCATGGTTAAGGATGCGCTCGGCAGACGGTGGCAACTTGGCACCATCCAGGTGGATTACAACCTGCCCGAAAGGTTTGAACTGGAATACACCGGCTCGGATAACAAAAAGCACCGCCCTGTAATGATACACCGCGCTCCGTTTGGCTCGATGGAAAGATTCGTTGCTGTTTTAATTGAGCATTGCGCGGGCAATTTCCCTCTGTGGCTGGCACCCGAGCAGGTGATGATACTGCCGGTGAGCGAACACTACATGGACTATGCAAAAAAAGTTTGTGAGTATCTTAATAATTATGATATTCGCACCCTCATTGACGAAAGACCTGAAAAAGTAGGCAGAAAAATCCGCGATGCCGAAGTCAAAAAGATTCCTTTCATGCTGATTGTTGGTGAAAAAGAACAGGAATCGAAAACGGTTTCAGTGCGAAGACATGGAGGAGAGGACTTGGGAATTAAATCGTGGGACGATTACAGGGAATTTATGTTGAAGGAGATTAACAGCAAGATTGCACAGTTTGAAGAAACTAAAAAAGAAAATCAGGAGAAATAGATAATTGGAAAATTAAGTTTTATGTACAAACCCAATTATCTTAATTATCTTATTTTCATAATTATCTAACTAACCAAAAAAGGAGGACCGATAGCAACTTACAACCGCCCGCCACGACCACCGAGACCGGTGAGACCGCCCTACCAGCGCCCGGTTTTCATTCCATACAGGAACAGAAAAAAGAGCGAGCACAAAATCAATGATGAAATTACAGCGCCTCGCGTGAGGGTTGTGGGGGATGAAATTCAATCGGATGTATTGCCGATAGCCGATGCCATTCGTCTTGCCAAAGACCTCGGTCTCGATTTGGTTGAAATAGTTCCCAAGTCCGACCCGCCTGTTTGCCGGGTCATCAACTATGAAAAATTTCTCTACGAGAAAAAGAAAAAGGAAAAAGAACTGAAGGCGAAAAGCTCCAGGCAGGTAACCAAAGAAATCCGTTTCGGTCCCAATACTGATGAACATGATTTCAATTTCAAAGTGAAACACGGAATTAAGTTCCTGGGAGAAGGGGCAAAGATTAAAGCGTTTGTTTATTTCAGAGGAAGAAGTATCGCTTACAAGGAACGGGGAGAAATAATGCTGCTGAAATTTGCCCAGGCGCTCGAACAATACGGAAAGGTTGAAATGATGCCCAAGCTCGAAGGAAAGAATATGTTCCTTTTCATGGTTCCGCTGCCGAAGAAGAAATAAATAATAAGTACAATGTACGATGTACAAAGTACAATGACCAAGTTCATAATACATAATACTTAGTACTTTATACTCTATACTTTCAATCATAGCAATATGCCCAAGACAAAGACACACTCCAGCGCCAAGAAAAGATTCAAAGTAACCGCCACCGGAAAAATAATACGCAAGAATGCTTTCAAGAGCCATATCCTGACCAAGAAAAGCAAGAAGCGCAAACGCAATCTCACCCATTCCTCGCTGGTGTCAACAGCCGACACCAATCGCATCAGGCATTTGCTTGGAATGAAATAATTGGAAAATTAAGAAAAAACAAGGATTAAAGGAAAATTTAGTAATCGGAAAATAAAATCCAGACGTCTAAAAACAAAATCCAGAGACCTGGGAACTAAATCCAAAGACCTGGGAACAAAATTCAGAGACCTGGGAACAAAATCCAGAGACCTGGGAACTAAATCCAGACGTCTAAAAATCTATAAAACCTCAATTTTTTACAAATAATAAGCAATAATCAATTTAACCCGGCAATCAGCATCAAAGATTCCTTCAATGGGACGCTGCCGCCAAAAACCACAACAACATGCCACGTTCAACGAATGCAGTAGCATCAAAAGCGAGGAGAAAGAAAGTCCTCAAACGCGCCAAGGGTAACTGGGGCGCCCGCGGCAACCTCCACACGGTTGCCAAGCAAACGGTCGAAAAAGGATTGCAGTATGCCTACC
>DATDOJ010000280.1:0-4077 GCA_035293345.1 Bacteroidia bacterium | reverse complement strand
ACTTTGTTCTTGCAAATCATGAGCATGTCAGTGAACGATGCTTTGCCTTTGGTGCTGACAAAAGAAGTGATGAACGCACGTTGCTCTTCGATGGTGTATGGATATTGTTCAACGGTATGATGCACTTTGTTCTGCTCCGCTTCGAAACGTTTCATGACTTTTTCGAAAGCCGTCATCAGGTGGAACATGGTGAGGTTTGCCAGTTCATCGGCATAGGTTGTGCTTTGTGCAATGCGCATCAGCTCGTTTGAAATATTTCCGCGCACTTCACGCAATGAGCGGTTCTCCTCCATTGATTTCATTTCTTCCGCAGCATCTTTGAATTGTTTGTAAATAAGAATCTGGTCAATGAGTGTCTTGCGCGGGTCAATTTCGTTTCCCTGCTCATCTATTTCAGGTCGCGGCAAAAGCATTTTTGCTTTGATGCGCATGAGCGTGGCGGCAACGAGAATGAATTCGCTTGCCACTTCCATGTTCAACTGGTGCATCTGGCGGATGTGCGCAAGAAAATCGTTAGTGATTTTGGCGATGGGGATGTTGTAAATATCCAGTTCATCGCGTTCAATAAAGAACAGCAACAGGTCGAACGGACCTTCAAACTGGGGAAGTTTAATTTCAAATGCTTTTTCCATTTTATATAAGATATGTCTTGGTTGGTGTTTTAATCATTTTGTAAACCGGGAATGGTTTCAGATTTCTCAACAAATATTTATGCAAAGGTTAAATTTAATTTTCAAACATACAGAAAAAAGCAAGTTCATTATTGCATGGAAAAAGATTTCTGTCCGCATCGCCCAGCCCTTTGCCATGGATTTTCATCTGCTAATAATCACTTAGATTATTTCATCAGGGCTGACTTCCCGCATTAAACCTTAAGGATATTTTTTTATCTTAGCCCATTGATTCTTTAATACTCATGCAACCTGTCTATGAAGATCAGACCATTTCTATCAACTTTTATTATTTCCGCTGCCCTCTTTGCTGCAACATCGCTGAGCGCACAGCAATGGGGACACTATACTTTATATGGTGTCATGGGAAATTCAAACAACTACCTCATTGACACCAATAACACCGTGTATCACACCTGGGCGCTGGGCGCTAACTACAGAACCGGATATTCCAGTTACCTTATTCCCGGTGGAACGCTTGTGAAAAGCGTTCAACGAGCAGGAAATTCTTTTTCCGGAGGACCCATTACCGGGCAGGTCATCAAAGCCGACTGGAACGGAAACATCATCTGGGATTATGTTTATTCCACCACGCAGTATTGCACGCATCACGACATTTGCCCGATGCCGAACGGAAATGTTTTACTTATTGCTTATGAAAGAAAAACTGCTGCTGAAGTTGCCGCTGCCGGATGCACAACCTTTTCAGGCGAAATGTGGCCCGATAAAATTGTGGAAGTGCAGCCCACCGGATTAAACACCGGGACGGTGGTGTGGGAGTGGCATGCATGGGATCACTTAGTGCAAAGTGTAAATTCCAGTTTGGCAAACTATCAGACATCCATTGTCAATCACCCTGAACTTTTGAATATAAATTACAGTGCGGCAAAGGACTGGATGCACATGAACGGTGTTGACTACAACCCGATGCTCGACCAGATAACTTTCTCCTGCCATAACCTTCATGAGATTTATGTTATAGACCACAGCACAACAACTGCCGAAGCAGCATCGCACTCAGGCGGCAACTCGGGCAAGGGCGGAGACATTCTCTACCGCTGGGGAAAGCCGTCTGCTTACAATGTTACACCTTCAACGACAATAATCAATGTGGTTCACGATGCACACTGGATAAAAGAAGGTTCCCCTAATGCCGGTCGTTTGGTTTGTTTTAATAACCGTGGTGTTTCCAACACACAATCTGCAGTAGACCAGGTTTCTTCTCCCGTGAACGGATATGTTTATGCCATTGTGCCGGGACAAGCGTTTCAACCCACTTCATACACACAACGTCATGCCTGCAACGGATATTCGAGCAACATGGGCGGCTCACAGCAGCTTCCAAACGGAAATATGCTGGTTTGCGTAGCCACTGCCGGCTCACTTTACGAAATAGATTCTGCCGGCAATACAATCTGGTCATTCAACACAGGCGGCTCCAACGCAAAAGCATTCCGTTATGACGATTGTTATGTAAACAATACCGCTCCTGCAATTCCAACGATTACTGAAACATCGGGAACGCTGGACGCAAGTTCTGCCACCACATATCAATGGTATATAAACGGTCAGCCGATTCCCGGAGCGACCAATCAATCCTGCACTCCGGCTGCTGATGGAATTTATGTGGTGAGAATCACCGATGCCAATGGATGTGTATTCAGGTATTCTGCGGGTTATCATTTTGCTCTTCCTGCCGCAGTTGAAAATATTTCTAAAGACACCGAGCTCAATTTTTATCCGAATCCTTCCACAGGTTTGGTTTCAATTAATGAAAACTATTTCGGAGGAAAAGATTTTGAAATGACAGTTTATGATTCGTATGGAAAACTCGTGGCTCAGCAAAAAAATTATTCAACGATTGATTTGTCTTCAAACAGCAACGGCATTTACAACGTTGCCATCCGCTTGGAGAAAACGGGACCGGTGAACAGGAAAATTATTTTAATCCGATAAACATATAAAAAGAAGCCGCAGATTTGAAGAATAAAATATAAAAATCGCTCTGCTAATCTGCGGCAAAAAATACACTATGAAAAAATATTTACTCCTTTTCGCGGCAATCCTTGTCGGCACGTCTTCTTTTGCCAAGAAGGTAAAGTTCTCCGTGAACATGACCGGGCAAGTTTTAGTTTCGACCGGGGTACATGTCATGGGCGACTTCCAGGCAGTGGCAGGGTTCCCCGGTGGCGACTGGCTGCCTAACACCACAACACTCACACAGGAAGTAACTGACACAAACATCTACGGCATCATCGTTGACATTCCTGCATTTGCCAAGTATGAATTTAAATACATCAACGGTGACCAGACGTACGAAGCGGAATTTGTTCCTCTTGAATCAAGAGTTGACCCCGCGGTTATCAGTTTAAATGACAACCGTTGGTTGTGGGTTGATTCGCTTGCAGATGACACCACTGATGTTGGCGCTGTTCTTTTTGCAGGAAACGCTCCGCAATATCTCACCTTGCTCCGTTTCAAAGTTGATATGCATGAACAGCCATCAATAAATCCGGCTGGCGTTCATATTGCAGGAAATTTTCAAAGCTGGAATCCGGCTAAAATGATGATGTACAGTTTTGGTTCAGGGCAATATGAAATCATTGCCTATCTGCCAACAGGCACCTGCGAGTTTAAATATTACAACGGCAACACTACGGGCGATGCGGAAGTTATTCCCGGACCATGTTCTGTGAACAGCAACCGCGAAGTGACGTTGAATGTTGATACCATTCTGCACGATGCCATGATGTACGGAGTTTGTTTTTCAGGATGCACAGCATGTATCACAGCGGGTGTGGAAGAAAATATTTTGCAGGGAGGAATCAGTATTTATCCGAATCCTGCAAAAAATAAATTGACAATCAGCATCCCGAAGCTTCGGGAACAATTGGCTATTGGCAATATTGAAATCTATGATGTATCAGGAAAGATTGTCTTCACTCAACGTCAAACCACAAACAACAAACAGCAAACGGTCATAGATATTTCCGCGTTTAATTCCGGAATTTATTTCGTCCGTGTTTCTGACTCAGACATCAGCCATTTCCATTCCTCGAAATTAGTTATTGAATAACCCCTCACGTGCGCCCCGCTATAAAAAAGTTTGCTCTTTTACTTTTTTTTCTCCCGTTCATCATAAAGTTTGCTGCAGCCCAGCAAACTTTTTATGATTTAAATACGATTCAGAAAATCGAAATTTATTTTTCTCAGCCCGACTGGGATTACCGGATGGATACAGCCAAGTATGGTAATGAGGATTACATCATGGCTGACTCTGTGAAAATTAACGGAGTGCTGTTCGACAGTGTGGGAGTGAAATACAAGGGCAACAGTTCCTATGATTCCACGTACCTGAAAAATCCGCTGCACATTGAGATGGATAGTTACATCAGTCAGGCATATC
>DATDOJ010000279.1:0-4879 GCA_035293345.1 Bacteroidia bacterium | reverse complement strand
GGGCGCAATAAATATTTTTGCAGAAGCATAACTCGCACGCATGTCATCCACCCATCCGCTTACATGAACACTTTCCGATTGCAAACTCCTCACGCGCGCAGAAGGATTTGCTCCAGCAATCAGCAGCTTCACATCAGGAATTTTTTTTCTTACATGCGGAAGAATCTCATGCACGATGTAATCAGCGCTCTCCACGTTAGGCGGATAATTCATATTGCCCGTAAAAAGCAAATTATATTTCTTTTCTGCCTGCTGCACCTGCCCGCCCATTTGGCGGGGAGAAAAGTATTCTGTATCCACCCCGTTAGTGATAATATGAATGGAAGAATTGAGCGGGTGAGGAATCAAATCCCTGTCCTGTGATGAAATTATTATTTTCTCATCAAACAAATCGAATACATTTCTCTCGTACTGAAGCTGGTTGTCCGCTTCGTGTTTCAAAATGGAGCGGAGAAAAAATCCGGTGTTGCCCATTCTGCGTTCCACACCTTTGGAAAACACATCCTGGTAATCCAAGAGCTTTGGAATTCCGGTAAACACCTCGGCATATTCTGCCATGCGTGTGAGCATGCATACAATAACATCAGGCGCAATACTTTTTCCGTAATCATACATCTGCCTTTGAATGCTTTGATTGAAAAAATATGCCGTCTGCAAAGGAAGTTTTCCGAAATATGCTTTTGCGATATTAACAGCAATGCCCGGTTTATGAATCCTGAAAACTTTTACGCTGCGGCAAAACTTTTTCACCTGCTGCATTTCATTATCACTCACCGGAACATCACTGATAGAAGCAAGATGCACCTCATGCTTTGCACTCAGTCCTTTTATGAAATGATAGGAGCGAAGCTTGTCGCCTTTTTCAAGAGGGTAGGGGAAGCGGGATGTGAGAAAAAGAATTTTCATGGATGAAAATTATACGTTATAAGTTATTTGTTATACGCCATTCGCAAAAGTATTCAAGCTGTCGTATAACATATAACAAATAACTAATTCTAAATTGTTCATGATATGAAATCAAACATTTACAGTAAGAGCATTATAGAATCCAATCACTTCTTTCGCTATTCGCTCTGAAGAATATTTCTCCATGAACAACCTGTGCGAGTTCCTGCTGATCTTTTTTCGTAGCGAAGAATCCGTAATAAGTTTTGAAACGGCTGAAATAAAATCAGAAGGAGAATCTGCAATGAGAATATTTTCTCCGTCCATACATTCGATTCCCTCAGCGCCAATGGTTGTCGAAACCACCGATTTGCCAAGAGCGAATGACTGCAGTATTTTCACACGCATCCCGCTGCCGGAAAGCAAAGGCACAACCATTATTGCTTTACTCTGCATGTATTCAACGGCATTTTTTATTTCATCATCATAAATAATATTGGAGTCCTCAATTTTAAGTTCCTGCGGAAATCCCCGCCCGGCAAGATAAAGTTTCAGTTGAGGAAATTTATTTTTCAAATCCAACCAGCAATTTTCAAGAAACCATTCAACCGCTTCGCGGTTAGGAAGCCAATCCATCGCTCCGAGGTGAAACAAACTGAGTTCTTCTTTCTGATTTTCATTGTATGGATAAACATCAGCGCTTAATCCGATAGGAACGACTTGTTGAGCGACTTCAGGCGCATAATCAGAAAATATTTTTGAATCATGCGTTGTCATCGGTAAGAGCGCATCAAACTTTCTGACGACCTCGCTCTCATATTTTTTTAACCGTTGTGCAAGCAGGTTCAGGTACAACTTTTTTAAACCACGGCTTCCGTCTGCCATTCGTTTCCAGATAAGATGTTCAACGTTATGTGCACGCAGCACACACGTGGCGCTGGAATTTTCTCTTACTGTTTTCAGATAAGGAGCACAGAAAATACTTTCAAACTGAACGATATCGAATTTATTATTCGCAAGAACTGCACGAAGCTTATCGTGAACCTGCGGTTTGTCGAAACGGATTACATTGTAGGATTCAGTGGAAAATAAATTCAGGAATGCAGCAAGTGGTTTAACGCTTGTATCAATTTCAACGGCTTCAATTTTTGTTTTGCTTGTGTAATCGTGCGGAAGCGAAGCAATATTCACACGGTGTCTCGAAGTATTCATGGCGAGAATTTTCACTTCAATACCCTGTTTTATCAATGACTGAGTCAGCGAGTGCATGGCAATGCTGCCGCCATCTGTTGGCGGATACGGAACACGATTGCACAATTGAAGAATTTTCATTACGCAGGCAACGCTTGCTTTTTGCGAAGGAAATTATTGATGCGTTGAAAATAAATGCTGATGTCGAAAAGCGATGAATCGGTGATAGCTTTATTGGTCAAAAAGATTCCTACCGGCAAAAGCATTACGGAAGAAAGCCACATCCCCTGCCACGGTTCGATAACTCCTTCGCGCGCGAATTTTTCCCCTGTGATGGAGATGATATAATAAATGAGGAAAAGGAAAACGGAAAAAATCACAGGCAACCCGATTCCTCCCTTTCTGACAATTGCTCCAAGCGGTGCACCAATGAAGAATAAAATAAGACAGGCAAATGAGAGAGTAAATTTCCTGTGCCATTCAATGAGATACCTGTTCATCGAACGTTCTTTCACATCCATGTCAATCATCTGGTCGTTGATAATTGCTTTAATATTTCTTGCCGAGTAAAGCGCTGTTGAAATCGTCATGATTCTCTTTTCGTTGTTATAGTAGTCAGAAATTTTAATCGTATCAGGAGCAGGAATAGAAGCAGATGTTGTTTTTCTTCTGCCGGAAAAAAATGGCTCAAAGCGCTGGCGTGTATCTTCTTTGCGTTTCCGGATTTCTTTGGCAAGTGTGTCCGTGGAGCGGTTGAGCTGCGAGAGGTTTTGCATCTGGTAATTATTGCGGAACAATCCTTCATCGGTGCGCGACATGCGGAACGAAGAAAGGTCAAAGCGAATCACGTACTTTTCAAAGTGACTTCTGATAAGCGGCATGTCATTTTTAGTATAACGATTGCGCGAAACTTCTTCGTATGAATTTCCATTATTAAGCGTGACAATCAGTTCGCGTTCATCTTCCGACATTACCATTTTCCCTGAAACGGCAGTCGTGAGTTTTGTGTTTCCCGCTCCGTTAGTGTGGTCGTAAATCATTACATCCTTAATGGTCTGTCCGTCACTTTCTTTCTTACCGACACGGATAACGTAACCGTCAATGCCGCTGTAAAAAACTCCTTCGCGGATGTTCAATGCCGGGCGCTGGTTGGTGACATCATAAAGCAGCGAACGCATTTTAAGATTAGCAAACGGAAGTATATTGTTGGAAAAAAGAAATGCGCTGAATGAAATTAATATGGCAGCCCCAACCAATGGAGTCATAACTTTTCTCAGTGAAATTCCAGCCGACTTACAGGCGACCAGTTCATAACGCTCGCCAAAATTACCGAGTGTCATGATGGATGAAAGAAGAATGGCAAGCGGCAGCGCCATCGGGACGAGAGTCACAGAAGCATACATCAGCAAACGGGCGACAACATGCCATTCCAATCCTTTGCCGACAAGGTCTTCGAGGTATTTAAAAAGAAACTGCATAACGAGGATGAACAGCGCGACAATGAATGTCGCCACGAACGGTCCTGCAAAGGAAATTAATACGAGCTTGTATAGTTTTTTCACGCTGACTGATAACTAAAATTACATTTGCAAACAAAGATGCAAACTGATTTGGGAATGTCGCACAAGATACATTTTGAAAGTAAAGAATTGACTGCGATTCATGAAACGGAATTATTCCGTACAAAGTATCGCGTCATGGATAAGGTGGCGCATTTGTTTGGCGCAGCATCGGAGAAATTGAAGCCGGTAATACATAATTTTCAGCTTCCGAAAGAAGTAGGCGAGAAGCGGGTAAAGATTTTCAGGGGAGAAAATTATTTGCAGCTTCCTTATGTTGTGATGGATTATCCTGCGTTGTTCGGAAAAGTGGACGTGTTTGCATACCGCACCATGTTCTGGTGGGGAAATTTTTTCAGTTTCTCTTTGCAACTCAGCGGGTTGTACCTTGAAAAATATCAGAAGCATCTTCTTACAAATCTTAATGAACTGGAAGGGAAGGAATTTTATTTCTGCGTCAATTCGACTCCCTGGCAATATCATTACAACGCTGACAATTATTTATTCCTTGATGATTTATTAAAGGATGGAGGAAGCATGATTAATAAGCAATTCAGTGAAAGGAATTTCGTCAAGCTAAGCCATCGCATAAAAATTTCAGAATGGAATAATGTCAGCAAGAAATGTGCTGAGACATTTCAACTGCTCATGAATATAACGGGAGCGGAACGAAAACAGTTCACGAACCAACCACATGCCTGAGGTCAGCTATTTGGCTGTTCCAGAGCATAATGGTTTCATCCCTGTCTTCCTCGGAAGTGAAGTCCGTGACGACCAAAGCCACGTCAGAAGTCATTTCATCCTGGACGATGGTGAACTCAAAATAGGTGTCATGATATTCGTCAGACAACCATTTGAACCGGATGAACATACTGTCTTTTTTGGCGACAACTTTCGCTTCTTTCTTTTCACCTTCCCATTCAAAGACAAAATTATCACCCTGCGGATTCACTTTATCGGCAAACCATTCTTCCAGCCCGCTCGGAGTGCTGAGCATGGTGAAGAGAACTTTTGGTGATGATTTTATTTCATACTCCAGTTCAATTTTTTTCAGGGGTGATTTCTGATACGTTTTCGGGTTTGCCTTTTTTTCCGTCATGTAATTTTCTTTACGGGGGCAATATAGAAATATTTAATTACAGCTAACCGGTGAAATTTATGAGCGTTCATTTATGTTATGTGAATGGAATTTCGGTTTGGCAATCTTTAGTAAATCATGTACGTTTGTCCGCCTTAAAAAAACC
>DATDOJ010000278.1:0-3786 GCA_035293345.1 Bacteroidia bacterium | reverse complement strand
CGGATAAAATTTCACCAGCTCCCGGTTATCGAAGCACGCATGCGTCACATTGCATCTTCCGCCGCCGGACACACGCACTTTCGCCAGTAATTTTTCAGATTTTTCGAGGATTGCTACCCGCATTTCATTTCCTGCGGCATTGATGGCCCCGAAAAAACCGGCAGCGCCACCGCCGATGACGATTGAATCGTATGCGTGGATCACGGTGTAAGGTTACAAATTCCAAATAACAAATTCCAAATAACAAATTCCAATAAGCAATGTGACAATGAGGCAATGTGGTAATGGGAAAATGGGAAAATGGGAAAATGGGAAAATCCACCTTCGCCCCGATAGCCATCGGGGCTTCGGCGGATAAATGGGAAAATGGAAATAATAGGGATAATGGGAATAATGAGAATAATGGGAAATTTCTAAATGTTTTTTCATTTCTTTGTGGCGTTACCTAATAGCTTTATCAAACCATAAAACTGCCAAACAATGATTAATAAAATCCTTTGTGTAAGCCTGGTGGCCATCGCTATCACTTTATTCTCCTCCTGCGGTGATTCCCAAAAAAGCGGAACGGAAAACCCGGACGATACCGCTAAAACAACCAACACTTCGCCCGTTTCCGGGTCAGGAGAAGCCGGTAATAAATACGGTATAAAATCAGGAATCATTACCTACGATAACGAAGCCATGGGTATGGCGATGAAGACCACCCTTTATTTTGATAATTATGGGAAGTCCGAAGCCACTGAAACTGAAATGGAGCTCGAAATGATGGGTGTTAAATCCAAAACACATACTATTTCTTTTGATAAAGATGGTTATTCTTATAATCTGGACCTTGAAAAAAAGACTGGTACCAAAATGAAACAAATAACGACAGGCTCAGGAATGGACAGCAAAGGAATGATGGATTTCAGCAAAATGAGCGAGCAGATGATGAAAGATATGCAGATCAAAAAGGAAGGGAACGAAACGGTACTTGGCAAAGACTGTACGGTTTATTCCATTGGAATGGATATTGGTGATCAGGCAGATGCAAAAGGAAGTAAAATGCAGATTAAGGGAAAATATGCGGTGTGGAATAATATTATGATGAAAATGGATACGGATATGAGCGGAATGAAAGTAACCATGAAGGCCGTCAAAATTCAGGAAAACGTCCCAGTCCCGGCCGATAAATTTGAAGTGCCCCAGGGTATTACAGTTACTGAGCCTTAAAAAAGCACAGAAATTCTAAGTGTTACCCTCAGCCTATCCAGACTGAGTGGGTATAAAACATTTTCTGCACCATCCAAATCTTCAATCAGCAGCAGTTTATTTTTCAATTCCTGCTTTCCAAAATAATAAAAAGCATTTTCAGTTAAGGAAGTGATCTCAATTTTCTCCTCATCAGGAATCAGTTCACCGATTTTTTCCTGCAAGTGGCTTTTCCCAGTTCCTGAACTACCAAAACTTATTGCATGCAGTGGTTTTTGCATTTTCCTGCTGGTGAAAATCAAATAAAGCAGTAACCTATTTTTTTCTTCCCCAACAACTCCGCTTTTTCCTATCAGGTCGTTGGTCAATTGAATAAGATTTTCAGATTTTAAAAATTCCTGTGCTGCTGAAATCTCAGATTGTGAAAGTGTTTTCCGTTTATCTATGATCTTTTTACGGAATTCTATTTGCTCCAACCTGTAATTTTCAAGCTCTGTTGTAAGTTCTGCAATTGCTTTTGCTACTGCACTGCTTCCTACTTCCAGTCTTTCAGCAGTTTTCCTGATCAGCTTTTCTACCTGAACATCATTATACAGGTCAAGATTATGACGCAATGCCAATGCTGCTAATTCCGGTTTATGAATCTTCAGTGTTACCCTTAGTCTATCCAGTCCATCTAAACGGATACCTCCAAGTACAGTAACAGCAAGCTCATCAGAAAAAAATGTTATTGCCTCTGATTTTGAGGTATCTATTTTTGTCATGGTTTTAGGATTTTAAAAAATAAAAAAGCCTCTCGTTTGAGAAGCTTTTGGTTTTATTGATGTGATTTTTTATTTTGTGCTATGTGAGATTATTTGAGGGAACGGAAATGGAATGCTCGCGGCGCGATACTCTTAACTAATACCTTGCAGTGTCTTTCTTTTTTGGATCTAACTTTTCCAAAGAAGGCATATCTTTAAGTAAGCTCTCAATGCTTTTTAGCAAAGCCTTTATTGTATCATCCCTACGCCATTCAGAATCCATTATAGCGTGGGCTCTAGAAATGTTGGCAGAAAAAGAATCTTGTAAAAGCGACTCTTGCTTAGAAATTGGATATTGCTGATTTGAAATCGAATCTGATTTGTTTCCGCAAGAATTCATAGTTATTAAACTTAAAAAGAGGATTACGATTTTATGCATTGCTATAAGGTTTTTTTACGGACGTTGTTTCTAATATGAAAAATGGTGGCGAACGCAATATTCAGGACCAGCAAAATCATTATATTAAGAAAAACATTCCTCCAGAAATAGATCATATGGACTAAAGTTCATCTCCTCGTTGTTGTAAAATCACTAATTATTGGGGGGGAGGTTCAAGGGCATAAGGATCGGTTTCTAATTCAGTCATCAAACAAGAGGAAAAAAAGTAAACATGTTCGCTAGCCTCAGCTAGACGGCCAAAGAAATAACCTTTTCTGTCAATATAAATCGTATAACTATAGTTTCCTTCCTCGCTTTGCTTATCCAGATAATATGTATAACCAAATTGATTTTTTGTAACCCCTATAGCTTCGCTTTCACCGAGTGTCTTTTGTGAAGTGAATAACGCGCTGTTATAAATTAGGGCTAGATAATTCCTCGTTTCAATCTCTTCGTTAGTTACCTTGACTAATTTTGCATACTCTAATTTAGCTTTTGCCAGCATTGTTTTATTTGCTATTTGGTTAGCGGCCCTGAGTATAGGGTTTTTGGTTACGGCGTTCGCAATATCAAGTTGGAAAGTTGCCTCGTCAATAATCGCTTTAGCTTCTTCCAAAGCAGTCTGCCGTCGGGCAATTAAATCATCCGATGCGTCTATTTGTGATTTTAATTTTTCTAAATTGCTCATAACTTTATCTACGCTCTCAGCTGTCAGCGTATCCGCTCCTGTTGGGTCTATTAAAAAAATAGGATTATTGGAAAAAGCGGCATATGGGCTTTCCCAAGGCTTAACAACAGGATCAATATTCCATCTCCTTCCAAGCCTACTATCATACTGCCAATATTCAGCAGTATAACTTGTTCCTGAATTGCCGGTTACCTCATCATCTTTCTCCTGTCCATTGAAGCCGTACCTATAGCTATCAGAGCTAAAACTCCTACCAGCCATTGGAGCGCCGAAGGGGTAGTAGTCGCTCTCTGAAAGTATTTCCGCCTTTTGCCGATTCACACTGTTTCCTCCTGCTTCATCGCCAGTTTGCCCGGTTCTGTTTCGGAAGGCGTTTCCTTGTATTGCCGCAACCTTTCAAGAATATCATCGATCTCGTGCAATAATTCATTGGCTTTCGAATCATAAACGGAAGCCCCGATCTTGTTTCCTTTGGCAAGGCGCGCGGTGGCTTTTGAGTTATAATATTCGACCGCGCAATTCAATGCGTTCAGCCGCGCGGCAAGGTTCATGACCTCGATCTGCTTATTAAAAGCGGCTTCCGATTTTTCCTGGGCATCGGCGGAACGTTTCAGCTCTCTGCGCGAATCCACCAGCTCCTGACGCTGCAGAGACAATTCTTTTTTCTGCAGCAGGATCGTGTAAATGATGCCTACAAACGCGAGTCCGGAAAACAGCGAGTTGAT
>DATDOJ010000277.1:0-10673 GCA_035293345.1 Bacteroidia bacterium | reverse complement strand
GATACCGAGTCGCCCTACATTGACACACGCGCGCTGGCAAACCCCGCCATTCCCGAAGTGCGCGAGTTCCGCTGCCGCGCCTTCATCAGCGATGAGGAGATTGGGCAGTACAGCGGGATTGTGAGTATTACTGTCGGAGGTTAGCCAAAACTTAATCTTAATCCTAATCCTAATCTTAATCTGATAATTATTGGACAAGGATCAGGATTAAGATTAGGATTAGGAAAAATGCGCTGAGTTTTGGACAGACAATTATCAATTATCAAATCAATAAACAATTAACTTTTAAAAACAATAACAATGAAAACTACAATGAAAGTCCGCTGGACTTTAAACAGAAATTATTTTTTGGTGTTTATGATTTTTGCTTTAGTATTTATCAATTCTTTTGTACTTGGGCAGACACAGTTAAAAACTTGGAGCATTCCCAGCTATGATATTTCGTTTAGTAGTTCGAATTCGCCAATAGCAATTGATAATAGTTTTAATCCAGTATATTACAGTTACAATAACATGGTTGATGCCAACGGGGATATTTCATTTTCAGTAATAGATGATGATATATATGATGAGAATGGGGCGTATGTTGGAACAGTCCTTGACTTGTATGGTCTTCCAGAAATTTGCATAATACCAGTTCCAAATACTTGTTTCGAATACTTTTTAGTTTCTGCAATGCCTTATATCAGTCCTATAATGCCCGGTAAACTTTATTATGCAAAATACAATTCAGTTTCCCACGCAATAACAGCGTATAGTCTTATTTCGCCAAATATATATGAACGATTTTCTGTGGCAAATTTTTCACATCAATCATTCAGCTTTCATATGGCTGCTTCAAAATTAAAGCAGGATTTAAGCGGACATTATTTTCGATACTTGTTCGGCTCTGATGGGCAGTACCTTTATAGATTTATCGTGGACGAAAATGGAATCAGCTATTCTCAGGTTGATGGCAATCTGGGATTATTCACATGGGGATATTATACATTAATAAGAAGTGAAATGGAATTATTCGAAAAGCCAGACGGCTCATTCGTTGTTGCTGTACCGGAGCCACCTGGCAACTTTCATCCTCTTGGCGGTGCTCAAATAGCTATACTTGATGCAAATGCAAATTGGATTACTGAATATCGGATAGACCTATTAAACCAGGGTGTCCCCTCGAAACCAAAGGGATTAGAGTTTTCACCTGGGGGAGAATATCTTTATTTCACTACTGATAGGTATCCGTATGTTCAATATTATGACTTTACCGCTGCTACAATGAATAATTTATTTTTAGGTGCACCAGACGCTCATCAGGAAGTTGAGGAATCATTTATTGAATTGGCTTATGACGGGAAATTATACTTTATGGCAAGTGACCGCCTTGAATCATTGTCAAATCCGAATAATCCAAACTATAATAATTGGAATGGCGCTGCTTTGACAGACATATATTATCCTCCGGACCCTACACCATATCCAATTGTGATGCTTTATATTTCCGGAGTAGGTTATATGCTTCCGGACCAAATTGATGGAGAAGATTACAGCAATATATTTACTCCTTCGACACCTGCTTGCTGTACACATTTTTCACCCTGGAATCAAAATGATTTTACGGCAAACAATGTAAATCCAACATGGACCGCGAGCCAAAACCCCCTCAATGGCGGCACAGGCAGCGTGGCTTGGGTTGAAGGGACACTAACAATTCCTTCGGGAGTTGATATTACCATTCGCAATATGACAATCAACTTTGGCTTGGACGGAAAAATAATAATTGAAAAAGGTAACGGCACATTGCCGGGTGGCAAGCTTACAATAGAAGGCACAACGCTTACAGGAAACACACAATGCGAGACCATGTGGAAAGGTGTGGAAGTACAGGGAAATCCTTCAATAGCAACCGCTGCACAACAGGGGCAGTTTTACATGATGGATAATTCAACAGGCAATCACAGCATAATTGAATACGCAGCCATTGCCGTTGCTGCTCAGACAATTCCCGACCCGCAGGTTCATAACTACATCAACCAGGGAGGACATTTTGAATTGAATGACGGAGAATTTTATAACAACAACATCAGCGTTTATGCAATTGAACGTGGCGCTTCAATATCTAACTTTTTTTCGCAGATAAACCGCTGCGATTTTAAAGGTATCCCGCCATATCAATGGTATCCCAATGCAGGAAACAGACCTAATATATTTGCTTCAATCTATGAATATACTGGAGATTATATCCGGTTCGGCTATACCACAAGCTCTAATTTCAACAACCGGTTTGAAGACGGAAATTATGGCATTTGGCAAAGCGAAACGCAAAACGTTGATCTTACGGGATGTACATTTACTAATATTCGCAACGGCATTTATGCTGTAGCGTCTGCTGCCTCAAACAACAGCGACCTGCATATCAGCGGCTGCAAGTTTATCAACACATTCAACTGCATTAATATAACCGGACTGACTAATTTTCATATCATAAGCAACAATAACTTTAATTTTAACAATGGACCGCGGCAGCAAAATTATTATGGTGTCTTACTCAGAGGCGGTGTCGGCAATTATGAAATACTCGACAATAATTTTAATAATATGATGTATGCAATTAATATACTCGATGATTCTCCGGGTGGCGGCAAAATTTTCGATAATGATTTTAACAACTGCTGGCGCGGAGTGGATGCAAGAAACATGCAACCCAACCTTGCCATAAAATGCAATCGTTTTCAAAATGCAAGCAACGCTGTTTACAGCGCTGCCGTTGGCGTATGGGGCTGTCTGGCTGACCAGCTTGGCGTTGGCGTGGGTGCGGGAAATCAATTTTATAATACCACCTATCCCGCCACAAATATTCCGCGGCTCGATATTGTAAGCTCGCCTTCTTCATTTATATGTAATGGCAATCCGTCTATTAATTTTATTTACAATGCATATTCTAACTCTGTTATTAGTCCAAATCAGACACCGACAGTTGTGACAGGACAGTATGCAACGGTAGATGTGCTACCGGCTGGTAATATGCAAGCAAATTTCTGTCTTACTCCTATGGAACAACTGATGGACCTTGCAGACAATGACCCTGATGAAGCGCAGGAGTTAATTGCAAACGAAAGCGACCCCGTGAAACAGCAGTTGTGGGTGAATGAACTGGTGCAGTGGTATAGAGACAATAATGCGGATGGTAGTGCAGTCAATTATCTTATTGCACGTAATGACGAGCCCGCCCGCAAAATACTCTTATCACTTTACATCTCTCTGAACCAGTTGAGCAATGCTCAATTATTGGTGGATGAATATAACAACCCGAACGATGATGAAAGTTATAATTACTATTTGCTCAACAATGTGATTATTGACTGGGTGGAAAGCGGAAGAAATGCCTACGGTATGACTTCCGCTGAACAGGCAACGCTTGAGCTGGTGGCAGAAAGCGAAACCGGCTCTGCAGCGCAGGCAAAGGATATTCTCCGCTTCGTGTTCGATGCCGTCTTTATTGAAAGCGGTTACCAGGACACCACATATTTCCGCATAGAATATCCCGGCTTGCACGAACAGCATTTGTTCAGCATACTACCAAACCCGGCTTCTGATGTAAGTGCTGTGCATTATGTTATTCCAGATGTAAAATATTCTGCAACACTGAATCTTTATGACATTGCAGGACGCCTTTTGCAGAACTGGACCCTTTCAAAAGAAAAAGCTGAATTGTTTATTGACATAGGAAGTTACAGCAACGGTGTTTATATGCTCGAATTTTCTTCAGGGAATAATTATGTTGAAAGGCAGAAATTTATTATACAAAAACAGAAGTAATTAATTAAAATCAGAGGGAGCGCAGCTCCCTCTGATTTTGTCGTATATTTGCTTTATGAGATTTGTTTGGATAATCCTGATAATTTTTATTTCCGCTTCCATAAAAGCACAGGTTATTAATTTTGAGAGAGTGCATCAGCAGGATACCGGATGGTCTTTATCTGGCGGTGATATTTTAGAACTTAATGATTCGGGATATGTCGGTATTGGTTTTACCGTTGCCTTCTTTCCTACCGATTCAATAAATGTAGTCCCTTATTATCCTTCTTACTATCATGCAATTTTCAGAGTTGACAATCAAGGCGACTCTGTATTCATTAAGAATGTTGATTTCGGAAACCAGAATTTTTTTAATGTTCATGGATATTATCCGGGTAATGTATTCTTCTCGGTTGCAAAAATCAGTGATAACAGTTTTATGGCAACAGGATGGACACAAACTGTTTTACCACCACAAAATACTTATGATGCAGATTGCATTTTTTATAAGTTTGACAGTAATGGTGATTCAATAGCATGTAGTGTTATTTCAGTAATAGACACTCAGATTAACTGTACGGATATTATTCTTACATCAGATTATTATCTTATTTCAGTTGGATTTGAAATTACAACTTCAGGAACTTATGCCAAGGGAATAGTAGTAAAGACAGATACTTCAGGAAATATTATATGGCGAAAAACTTATTCTACGCCTTTCGATATGCACATCACCGGCATAACAGAAAGTCCGGCAGGCGGATTTATTCTTGCTGCTCAAACATTTAATGGAGATTACAATAACGGAAATAATTACAATCCAATTATGTTGAAAATTGATACCTCAGGCACTATTAATTGGATAAAACATTTTTCAACGATTAATTATATGTTTCCTAATGGCCCTTCTGTTACTGCAACAACAGACAGTAATTATATTTTCAGTTATCCAAATTATGCACAGGCACCGACTCATTTTAAAATGAATGAGAATGGCGATACCCTTTGGAAAAGAAGTATTGATATTTACCAGCAGGAAGGTTATGCAACGCAATCAACATTTTCTGCAAGTGATAATTACGGAGGAATTGTTGCCATAGCAACAGTTTATGATAGTACTAATTTCCGGCAGGGTGCAATTTATCGTCTCAGTGGAGATGGCGATTTACTATGGAACAGAAAATTCGGAACAAGTTTTAACAGCGTCAGAGTTTATTCAGTAAAGCAAACTTCTGATAATGGATTCATTGTAACAGGTGGTTCGTGGTGCTGTAATCACATCTGGCCCAATGGAGGGATCCTGCCAAGTTTGTATGTAATAAAATTTGACAGCTTGGGGTTGCTTTATCCGATAGGTATTAACGAGCACGCGCCAACAGAGAATGCACTGCTAAGTTTTCCTTATCCAAACCCTGCATCAACACAAACAACTTTTACAGTTCTTGTTCCTCCCACAAACAGCAACGGCATTGCAGGAGAAAAAGGAGCAGCCATTTTATTATTTGATATGCGCGGAGCGCAGTTGCAAAAACATGCTCTGCAAACCGGGCTAAACACTTTAACGCTCGATGTTTCTTCTCTTGCAAGCGGGGAGTATCTGTGTGTGCTTTCTTTGGATGGGTATAATGCGGGAGGGAAGAAAATAATTGTGCAGCGTTAATTAAGTGCGAAACTGAAGCATTCCGGAATTATTCCACTAATTCCTGTAAATAACTTTTCATCCATTCCTGTTGGTTCAACCCTTTTTACTAATTTTGTTGCGTCAATTTTCAACGGTTCTCAAAATATTTTTTATTGTTTTTTTTTAATAACTTATAACTAATAACCAATAACTTATTTTCCAGTGGAGGACTTCGAATTCAACCCGGGCAGCGAAAACATCAGGGATTCTGTGAAGCGCTATGAAGACATGATTCGAAAGCGCGACATCGGCTTCTTCGACACGGATGTTTTCATCAGCATCATTGACCATTACATAGACCGCAACGAAGCATACAAAGCGCTGCAGGTAGCCGAACATGCCGTTTCGCAGCATCCGTATTCAGTTGAAATCATGCTCAAGCAGGCGCAGCTCTATTCGCTTGTCAGCGAATACAACAACGCCCTGCAGATTCTCGACAAGGCGGAAAGCATTGCCCCATCGGAGCCGGGCGTGTATATGATTCGCGGAAGCATTTTCAGCCAGCAGGCGCAATTCGAAAACGCCATCGAGAGTTTCCGCAAAGCCATTCCCTATTCCGATGAGTTGGATGAACTCTATCTCAACATGGCGTTCGTGTATGAAAGCGCGGGCAGCTATCCCAAAGCCATCGAGCAGTTGAAAAAGTCGCTCGAAGAAAATCCGGAGAACGAAGAGGCGCTGTATGAAATTGCGTTTTGTTTCGAAGTGAGCGGGCAGTTGAAAGAGAGCGTGGAGTTTTACAAACAGTTTATTGACCACGACCCGTATTCGTACAACGCATGGTATAATCTCGGCAACGTGTATCACCGCCTCGAAAAATTTGAAGAAGCGATGGAGGCGTATGATTACTGCATCCTGATTCGCGAAGATTTTTCGTCCGCCTATTTCAACAAGGGCAATACGCTTGCGAATCTCGGCAGGTATGCCGAAGCCATTGCATGCTACCGCGAAACGTTCGATTACGAGCAGCCCGAATCGCTCACGTATTACAACATAGCCAAATGCCACGAGCAGCTCGGTGAAACCAACGAAGCGCGGCAGGCATACCGCAAGGCAGTGAAGATGCGCGCCACCCTTGCCGAGGCATGGTGCGGAATCGGCACCTCGCTGCAGGACGAGGAACGCTGGTACGAGAGTTTGTACTATTTTAAAAAGGCAATTGACATTGACCCGAAACATCCCGACTTTCATTACTGCATAGGCGACTCTTATTTTCAGCTCGACAATTTCAAGGACGCTGAAAAGGAATTCGCAAAAGTGATGGAGCTTGAGCCAACCAACATTGACATCTGGCTCGACTATTCGCACCTGCTTGTTTCGGACAACCGTTTCAATGAAGCCATTGACATGCTTCAGCGCGGAATATTCCGCCATCGCGCCAGCGCGGATTTGCTCTACCGCCTTTGCTGTTACCACTACGATGAGAAAAATTTCGCGAAGGCGTATTCCGTTTTTGAAGAAGCGCTCTCGCTCGATTACTCGAAGCATCAGCAGGCATTCGAATATCTGCCCGAGTTGAAAAGCGATGCAGCAATTATTTCACTTCTTGATTTCCACACCAAGCACAAGCAATGAATTTCGACCTGAGCCAGGTTCCCACGCGCACCGCTAAGCCGAGAAAACATGGGCTGACGATGGTCATGGACAAAGGACTGAGTTTGCGCGAAGCGGAAGACATTCTTTCTGTGAGTGCTGGAAATATTGATTTGCTAAAACTCGGATTCGGAACAGCGTATGTCACTCCCAACCTCGATAAGAAAATTGCGCTCTACAAAAGCGCTGGGGTGAATGTTTATTTCGGTGGAACACTGCTCGAAGCATTTCTCATTCGCGGTCAGCTCGATGATTACATCAAGCTGATTGAAAAATACAAACTGGAGCACGTAGAACTTTCTGACGGTTCCATCACCATTCCGCACGATGAAAAATGTGCGCTCATCAGGCGTCTGAGCAAACTGGCGACAGTTATTACCGAAGTCGGCTCGAAGGAAGAAGGCATCATCATTCACCCTGCCAAGTGGATTGAAATGATGAATACGGAAATCGAGGCGGGAGCATGGAAGGTTATTGCAGAGGCGCGCGAGAGCGGAACAGTCGGCATTTTCCGCCCGAGCGGAAAAGCGCATGTGGTGCTCATCAATAAAATTATTTCGAAAGTTCCGCAGGAAAAAATTATCTGGGAGACACCGGTTAAATCGCAGCAGACCTATTTTATAAAATTGCTTGGCGCTAATGTCAATTTAGGAAACATCGCTCCGCATGATGTGCTGCCGCTCGAAACGCTCCGCCTCGGTTTGCGCAGCGATACTTTTTTCAGTTTCCTTAATGGAAAAACTTCTCAGCTTATGCGCGGCTGATTTTTCAACTTCGTTCAACTTCGCAATTTGTATATTAGTATAAATTCGTTATTCGCTGTATGAAAGAAATTACTGCCGCTGAATTAAAATCCAAAATGGATAAAAAGGAATCATTCCAGTTGATTGATGTGCGCGAGCAATACGAACACGACTTTGCAAACATCAAAGGAGAATTGATTCCGATGGGTTCCGTCATCGGTCAGCATGAAAAAATTGAAAAGGATAAGCCGGTGATTATTTATTGCCGCTCGGGAAGCCGCAGCGCTGCCGTGATTCATGAACTTGAAAAACGTTTCGGGTTCACCAACCTGTATAATCTTAAAGGAGGAATTATTGCGTGGTCTAACGAGGTTGACCCGGGAGTGCCGAAATATTAATTTATTGAATTGTCGAATTATTGATTTGTTGATTATTGAAGACGAACCATGGAATTTTTGTCCGGCATTATAGATTTCATTCTGCACATTGACAAACACCTTGTCGAAATCACGACTGAATATCACAAACTCACCTACCTGATTCTTTTCCTGATTGTCTTCTGTGAAACGGGCTTGGTGGTTACACCGTTTCTTCCGGGTGATTCACTTTTGTTTGCAGCCGGCAGTATTGCCGCGCTCGACTCATCGCCATTGAATGTTTTTGTTTTGGCTCTGATTTTTTTTGCGGCAGCATTCAGCGGTGACAACTCAAATTATTTCATCGGAAAATTTATCGGACATAAGGTGTATGAAAAAAATTACCGGCTTATAAAAAAGGAATACCTCAACCGCACACATGCGTTTTATGAAAAGCACGGTGGCAAGACAGTTGTCATAGCGCGTTTCATTCCGATTATCCGGACATTTGCACCGTTTGTTGCCGGAGTGGGAGGGATGCAATACGCACGGTTTATTATTTTCGGTATGGTAGCTTCCCTTCTTTGGATTTCCGTCTTTGTTACTTCAGGATACCTCTTCGGTCAGTTGCCGGTAGTGAAGAATAATTTTTCTCTCGTCACACTCGGAATTATTTTGGTTTCCGTACTGCCCATCATCATCGGCTTCATCCGCAGCAGGATGCAAAAAGCATGAAAACATTCGGGTTGATTGGTTATCCGCTTTCACATTCTTTCTCGCAACAATATTTCATCGAGAAATTTGAGAGGGAAAATATAACCGATTGCGAGTTCAAAAATTTTCCTCTTGAAAATATAAATGACTTTCCTGTTCTGCTGAAGAATAATCCATCGCTGTGCGGATTGAGTGTTACCATTCCACACAAGCAAAGTGTGCGCAGGTTTTTGGATGATGTTGATGATGTTGCACGTAAGGTTGGCGCTGTCAACTGTATAAAGATTAACAGGAAATCAGAAAACGGAAAATGGAAATTACTTGGTTTCAATACAGATGTTTATGGTTTTGAAAAATCTCTTGTGCCACTTTTGAAGACACATCATGAAAGAGCTCTAATTCTTGGTACAGGGGGTGCTGCACAGGCAGTTGCGCGTGCTTTAATCAACCTTAATATAGATTTTCTTTTCCTGACGAGGGAAAATCATCCTAAACAACTTAACAGACATAGTTACTCTTTAGTTCATGATGGCTATTTAATGGAGCATTTGATTATCATAAATGCTACGCCAGCAGGAATGTTTCCGAACAGCAATGAATGCCCGCCAATTCCATACGAGTATTTGACACCGCAGCATTTGCTTTACGATTTGGTTTACAATCCGGAAGAAACTTTGTTCCTCAGAAAAGGAAAAGAAAAAGGGGTACTGACAAAAAACGGATTGGAGATGCTTCAGCTTCAGGCGGAGAAGGCGTGGGAGATTTGGAATAGTTGATTCAATTATGAATGAAGAAATTCAAGTGCTTTTTCCATTTCGTTGCGCATGAGTTTATCCTTCCGTATGAAAGGGACTTTCTTTCGGAATTCTGAAAATAATTTTTCAATTGTCGGAGAACTTTTCATTGGTCTGCGAAATTCAAATGCCTGTGATGCAGTGAATAATTCAATCGAAATAATTTTTTCTACGTTGGTTAAAACCTTCAGTGCTTTCAGCGCGGCATTGGCTCCCATACTCACGTGGTCTTCCTGTCCGTTGGAGGAAACGATGGAATCAACGGATGCAGGAGTGCAAAACTGTTTGTTCAAACTGGCAAGCGCAGCAGCGGTGTACTGCGGAATCATGAACCCTGAATTCACTCCCGCATCCTGAATGAGAAATGGCGGCAATCCGCGCTGACCGTTTAAGAGCTGAAATATTCTTCGCTCTGAAATGCTTCCAATTTCGGAAATAGCGATTGCGATAAAGTCCAGTGCATAAGCAAGATTTTGTCCGTGAAAATTTCCACCCGAAATAATTTTTTTCTGCTCAGGAAAAATAACCGGATTGTCGGTGACCGCATTGGCTTCATTGCTCATCACGTACGAAGCGTATTGAATTACATCGAGCGAAGCGCCATGCACCTGCGGAATGCAGCGAAACGAATACGGGTCCTGCACGTGATATTTTTTTCTCTCCGCCAGTTTACTTCCTTTTCTTAATTGCAAAATATCACTTGCAATTTTTGATTGCAAGGAAGAACCGCGGGCGTCATTCAAATCTTTGTCGAATGGAGAAGTGTGGCAGTCGAATGCATCGAGAGAAAGAGACGCAACAAGATTGGCGCTCGCAAGAAGTTTCATCGCTCGCAATACAAGGTGAACACCGCATGCATTCATGTACTGCGTTCCGTTCAGCAAAGCAAGTCCTTCTTTGGCTGCAAGTTTGATTGGAGCGATGCCGAGTTTTTTATGCAGGGCAGCCGCTGACATTTTTCTTCCATTGTAATGCACTTCCCCTTCGCCAATCAGCGGCAGCGAAA